>CAIMDZ010000183.1 GCA_903839875.1 uncultured Bacteroidota bacterium | reverse complement strand
GAATGTGTAACTTTGTCCATGTTGTGAAGGTGAGATGTTGCAACAAAATACACCTTTTGGGTGTAGTATAATAGCCAGCAAAACGTTAATTATCAACGCTTTGATGGCTTATTATATTTTAGCTTGCGACTTTTGGGTATCGGCAAATACTTCTCCGTTCGCAGCGGTGCGAAATACGAAATGTCCGTTTGACGGAACCAGCATTACCAGGTAAGTTTGTTAGTCGCGGAGATCTTTCGCGCTGATTTTGCCCAATACGCTTACTGCGCCATCTTTAGGGTTATAGCCGAGTACATAGTAATTGCCGCTGAAGCCACTTCCTAAAAAGACAGCGCCCGCTACGACTACCCCGTTTGGCAGCACAGTGTTTGTTTGTCCAAATGCCTTATTTTGTCTTGTAGAGAAGATCAGCAGGCAAAACGAGCAAATAATAATACTGATGCCGATAGAAATGTTCAGGAATTTTTTCGACTTATCCATAAGAATGTTTTTTTACAATAAATGTAATGAACATTTGTTTAAAAAAAGAAGTGACTAAGAATTTATATATCCCATTTCGTTCCGAAATTTCAGGCCCCCTCTGCTTGTCAGGGATATGAGCAAAGCTCCTGTCGCTTTAAGCCCCTCTGTTGAGTTCTAAATCCCAACGTGCTCCCCTTCAGAAGGGGGTTTCACTTCCCCCGTATCGAATCATCCACTGCTTTCAAAGCACCCTGCAACTCTGCATTTCCGGGGTTTGCTCTCAGCAGATTCTGAAATACCACCCTTGCCTTATCATATTTTCTGGTAGTCAGATACGACATGCCTGCTATAAAGTATATCTGCGGTATTTGGGGGTAATTCGGATAAACGTTATGCAGGGCATTGAGGCTTGACTCTATGCTGTCAGGTACGTTTAATTTATTGTAGGCTACGCACTTATTAAAATAGGTTGTCGGATTATTTTTATTAACCAATAAAGTTTTATCCAGCAATTCTATAGCTTTAACCAGGTCGTCGTTTTTGGCTTTTGAATCCTTTTCAAGATCACTGTTTATAATAAGGTAACCGGCAACATTACCATTTGCCAGGATACTATTAGGTACTACTTTAATGTCATGAGTAAATAAGGTCACATCGTTTTTCCAGTCGGCATTACGATCCATGGTTTTGAAACCGCTAGCGACGATAAGTAGTAACACGCAGCCTGTAAGCGCCATCTTACCTGTCAATGCAGGTTTTACCAGTTGTGCTCCTTTTACCAGCAGGTAAGCGACACCGATCACAAAACCAACTGATGAATGATATATGAGGCGTTCGCCCATAGTGCCTCCTGTATTAAATAGCAGGTTACATATCAGTATAAGGTTCACCAAATAAAATGCAATAGCAAAGCTCAGAACAATGTTCTTTTTCAGATAATAAAAAAATAACCTGACCAATGCAATATGAACAACCAGCGAAAGCCATACCCACGGACTTGAAAAATCCTTATAGGGAATGGCATTATAGGAATAGTCGGCAGAGAGCGGATGGGGAAAAATAAGCAGCCTGAAGTAGTTGAGCGGAGTGGCGATCTGCGTAGCAATTTTTTCAGAGGCGGTCGCGAGGGCATAAGGATCAGTGAGTATATCACTGGCGGATTCAACACTCACCTGCCCTATCGCTTGTAACCTTATTATGCTATATAGCGCCACTACGCCAATATATGGAAGTGTAGCTACAATGCTTTTAGACAGCGAATATTTATTAAACAGAAAAAAGGACAAAGGCAGCAATAGTACCAGCCCAATCGCATATTCTTTGGAGAGAAATGCAAGCAGGTAACTAAACAAACCGGCATACAAAAGCCACTTTTTCTCTTTCTGTTCCTGGTATTTAAACGCAAAGATGAAGGTGAGGCAGATAAACAAAAGCGATAATAGCTCATCGCGGCTCTTCACATTGGCCACTACTTCGGTATGAATGGGATGGATAGCAAATAAAATAGTTGCAACCAACGCCATCAGCAGATTGTTTTTAAAAACTATATAACGAAGAAAATATAACAACACAATTATGGACAACGCAAACAAAACCACATTAACTATATGCCGTATATGCATATTATGCAGAAAGTGTTTATCGGGGTGAGCCTGGGTCTCTCCCCAGTCGGTGTGGTGTATTACACTGTCCAGTTTATTCTTTGCTATAGTTCCAAAAAACTGCTGCTCAATTGCAAAGGTTGCAATTGACAATGGCCGGTACCGGCCGCCCGACAACTGGTTGCTGGTGTTCAGGTGCTTAAAGTAACTGTAATAGGCATCTTTGGTAAATATATCCGGAAGGCCTGCAACTCCCTGGTACACATATTCGTTTTTAACGATCACCATATAGTCATCAAGTGCACTTTCATTCTTAAATGTATTTGCATAAAATATAATAGCCAATAGCGCCACAATTGCGGCCTGTATCTTAAAACCGGATAACCATCCCGGCAGCCAATTGCCGGTCATGGGGAAATGATTGACAAGCGTTTCCTGCTTAGGCTCGTTGGAGATAGTCGCTTTAGAACTGGTTCTATTTTTATTTTTTGCCATTATTTAAAAGTAAGCACCAACTTAGTGAAGATTGTGCTAAATCAAAAATACAAAACCGTCTGAAAGATTACTTATCCCTGGAATCGTTGCACGTTTAAGGGTTCCGAATGGTAATTAATAATCAATCATTTTTCGTAAATTTGCTTTATGAAGAAATCATCTGACACGGAACAACGCGTAGCCCATATTCTGGAACAAATGCGAAAAGCAATGCCAGAAATAAAACGCCAGATTGCAGTTTATGAAAAAAGCATCAAATACGGCACTCAGATCAAATCACCAATAACAACAGCCACCTCCAGAAATGTCTGATCCGGTCCTTATGGTTGTTGCAGGATGCAATGGTTCAGGGAAATCTTCATTTTCCAAATTGCTTGTTCCGGCTGATTTTCTACCTTTCGATTACGATTATTATTTCCTTAAAAATTATCAGTCCTTATTTGATTCAGAAATCCGTGAGGAAATGGCTCATACTATAACATTCACGGAACTCGAAAATCAAATTGCATCGGCTTTAGCCGCCAGGAGCAATTTTTGCTACGAGACAAAATTCAATTCTACTCCGTTACATTGGCCGCGTCTTTTCAAACAAAACAGATACAAGCTACATCTTATTTACTTATGTATGGACTCGATAGAAGAGGCAAAACGCAGAGTTGCTATTCGAGTTCAGAATGGTGGACATTACGTATCTGAACACGAAATTAAAAAGAGATATTTCGAGGGATTTGCAAATTTAAATGCTCATTTTGAGTACTTTGACCTCATTGACATCTTTGATACATCCGCCTATTCAAAGGAGCCGCAATACATTTTGTCAATTGAAGCAGGCTTAATTACCCCAAAAAAAAGGCTACCAAAGTATCTCGTTCAATTATTACCTGAAATAGCGAAAAAAGTTCAATAATTTACAATTTCTTTGGCTTAGCCGATAAACACTATATGTTTGCATCCCCATGAAAAAAGCACTGATACAAATGCACCTTGCCGTATTGCTTTGGGGATTTACCGGCGTCCTCGGTAAGGCCATATCGCTCGATTCGCCTGTACTGGTATGGTATCGGATGCTGCTTACGGCAATATTCGTGGCAGGAATATTGTTTTACAGGAAAGAATGGGTGCCTGTTAACAGACGGGATGTTGGTCAACTTGCCCTGGTAGGCTTGCTGATGGGGCTGCACTGGGTGGGGTTTTACGGGGCAATAAAATTCGCTAATATTTCTATTGCCCTTGTCTGTCTATCCACCGCCAGTATCTTCACTTCGCTGCTCGACCCGCTGGTCAATGAAGGCCGCCACGACCTGAAAGAAATGCTGCTGGGACTGCTGGCAATTGCAGGCGTGTACATTATTTACAGGTACCAGGTGAACTATGGACTTGGTATAATATTCGGCATTATTGCAGCAATACTCAGTTCTGTTTTTACAGTTCTGAATAAGAAAATAGCCAATAAATACCCTGCCCGTACCATGGTGTTTTACGAAATGGGCACCGGCTGGATATTTATTACATTACTAATGCCGTTGCAGTTTTACTTTGTTCCGCAAACCAATTTTTTCCCTTCCACCGCTAACCTGTTTGGCGCCGACTGGTTGCATAACGATTGGTTTTGGTTAGTGATACTCAGCCTTTGCTGCACCGTATGGTCTCAGTCGCTGGCGCTTAACGCCTTGAAGAAACTTACATCTTTCACAGTCACCCTCTCTGTGAACCTGGAGCCGGTATATGGCATTATACTGGCATTTATCTTCTATGGCGAAAACCATGAAATCATTTTCAACAAAGAGACAGGCGGCCTCAACTGGGGCTTCCTCTGTGGCATGGGGCTTATTTTACTTTCTGTATTATTTCAAATGCTGCGCCTGCTGAAACCACGCTTTTCTGTAGCGGGGTTTGTTAAGGAAAAGGGAGGGATAGATTAAAAAGTGAAAAGGCAAAAGTGAAAATCAAAAAGATGGATCCTCGCTCTTTCGGATTTGCAATCCGAAAGTAAATGGTTTGGGATTTGCAATCCCCCCGTTGTTCCCCTCGCTCTTTCGGATTTGCAACGTGCTTCCTTTTCTATATTCGTGTCCTCGGCGGGTCTGCCATTGCATAGTCCCGATGGCTATCGGGATGCGCCGGAAGGTGTCAGACGGGTGTTTCGTTAAGTGCTCTGTCCCATCAAAGGCCACACTCGCGAGTAAGTTGCACCGCCTAACGGGGTGCGTGTGGTTGTGGGTATAGAAAACTACAAACCTTTCACCCAATCCCGATGGCTATCGGGACGGAGATGACATGTTGTTACAAAAGATTCATCGAAATCAAAAAAATCAACTTAATCAGCGGTTCAGACAAAACCACTTCCACTTTTTCCCCTCTTCATAATATCTAAACAAATACTCCTCAACCACTTACCACCAAATAAACTTTTTATCATAGCCCAAAAACTGTACTATTATGTAAGTTATATTTGGTAATTTAATATTTGTGTCTTACATTTGTTCACCCCACGAACAAAAAAAGCCTAATTCATAAGGATGGCTTTGAGCATTTATTCTCTCGTAAAGTCCCTTTAGGGATTTAGGGTGTAAACTGCACTTCCGTTTCCGGAAGCAACCGGAAAGAAACCGGAAATTGCCTGAGATACAACTGATTGAAAATCAATGAAAAGTTGCTGAACCTGCAAACTATTTTTATACCAGAAATTTTTACAAAACCACTATAGTTATGAATTACGAATTGTGTAAAATAAAATACGTGATATCCGCCGCGGCGGATTAAATCCAATAGTCCCGATAGTAATCGGGAGGCATCGTCCATCGAACTCGCGGTGGTAACGAGGCAATGCGACAAAACACGACAATGATACGACATTTGGCTATTTGTAATACAATTGACAGTAAAGAATTTCAACCCCATTTATAATATGAGTTATCCACAAAAAAATAGGAGAAATGCGACAATGAAATCTGGTGATCAAGGAAATTAGATTACATGTACTAATTAATAATATCGCCCTTTAGGGATGGGGTTAATAGCTAAATGAGAATCCATCTCACTGGTCAAACAATGCGACAATGATACGACATTTGGCTATTTGTAATACAATTGACAGTAAAGCGTTTCAACCCCATTTATAATATGAGTTATCCACAAAAAAATAAGAGAAATGCGACAATGAAACGACCATGCTAAAGCCGTCCCGATAGCTATCGGGAGCACAAAAGCCTATGAAAATCATTGAACTGAACAACATTCTGCAGATGCCGGGAGTTCCACGCTTCCATTAAAAAGACATTATTTTCAAGTGAAATGGCAGTTTTACTAATATTTTTTTCATTTTTATTAGCTACAACAATAAATACCGTATCTGCCTGTTTTATTTGCTCTGGGAATCACACAATTAACTTTTGAATTACTTTCGTGTCATGAAGCTACTTTTTTCTGTATTTGCTATACTCCTCGTTTCTACCTCCTTTTCCCAACCAGCCTGGCAGCAAAAGGTAGATACTAAAATTGATGTAAGTCTCGACGACAGAAATCATATGCTGCATGCTTATGAAGAACTGACGTATACCAATAATTCACCCGACACATTGCATTATATTTATCTGCACCTGTGGCCCAATGCCTATAAAGATGATCATACCCCACTCGAAAGACAGTTCGCGAAGAACGGCAACACCTCATTTTATTTCTCTAAGCCAAAAGACAAAGGATATATAGATAGCCTGTTGTTTACCATAGATGGATTGCCTGCAGAATATTTCACCTCAAAAAGCGCCCCCGATATTGCCCGTCTCGACCTCGTGAAACCATTATTGCCGGGGAAAACAATTAAGATCATTACACCATTTCGTATTAAGATTCCAAAGGTATTTTCAAGGATGGGACATACTAAACAGGCTTATTATATTACACAATGGTTCCCAAAGCCTGCAGTTTATGACCAGAAGGGCTGGCACCCGATTTCTTACCTTGACCAGGGAGAGTTTTACAGCGAATACGGTAGTTACGACGTAAGCATCACCCTGCCAGCCAACTATGTGGTGATGGCCACCGGCAACTGTCTCGACGAAACTGAAAATACATGGATGGACTCCCTTTCAAAAAAACCGCTGCCAACCACTGAATTCACAGGAAGGAAAGCCCATCTGGATGAGTTCCCCTCAAGTGCCCTGGAAACGAAAACCCTTCACTTTCACGAAGATAACATTCACGACTTTGCATGGTTTGCCGATAAACGGTGGCTGGTGCGCAAGGACACCGTTATGTCTCCCGGCAATAACCAGGTGGTTACCACATGGGCGGCCTTTATGCCCTCCTACTGGAAAACCTGGCAGAATGCCAACGATTACCTCAAAGCTACCGTGCGGAATTATGGCAAATGGGTAGGCCCATACCAATACAAAACTATAAAGGCCGTATGCGGCGACCTGAGGGCGGGCGGCGGCATGGAATATCCTACCGTTACGGTTATTGAAAGAACGACTTCCGGAACATTGAGAACGGTAATTATACACGAGGCAGGTCATAACTGGTTTTATGGTATGCTGGGCAGCAACGAGCGCGACCATGCCTGGATGGATGAAGGCATCAATACCTTTTACGAACAAAAAACCAGCAAAGAACTTGATACTTTGAAAATTCACAAGAAAGGAGCAAGCGAGTCAATATTATACTATGAACGCGCATCAATTGGCGAAGACCAGGCAATTGACCAGACTTCCGGCAACTTTGAGAAAATGAATTACGGCCTTGATGTGTATTTTAAAACCGCCATGTCATTAAGGTGGCTGGAGGCATATATAGGAGAAAAGGACTTCGAAGCAGGTATGCACGATTACTACAACACCTGGCATTTCCACCACCCCTACCCCGAAGACCTGGAAATTTGCCTGAAACGGCACACAAATAAATCTGTTGGCTGGTTTTTTGATACGATCTTGAAAACGGATAAAAAAATTGATTTTACTATTACCAGAGCAAAAATGGAAGGAGGGGCTATAGCAAATACCACAGTTACTGTGAAAAATAATGCCCATGTCATAGCGCCTGTGCTTATCAATTCATTTAATAAAGGGAAATTAACTTCTTCGGTCTGGTCAGAACCATTCAGTAAAAAAACAACTATTACACTAAACAGCGATCCCTGGGATAAACTAACCATTGATAATGTGATACCAGACGCCAAATCCACAAATAATGTTTATAAAAGGAATCGCCTTTTTCACCATTTCGGGCTTAAGGTGAAACCCCTGGCCGGGCTGAACATCTGGGATAATGACAGGTTATATTTTTTACCCGCTGTAGCCTACAACCAGTATGATGGTATTATGGCAGGGTTGGTGCTGCACAATCTTACTGTACCCGAAAACCGGTTCAGGTTTGTTGTTGCTCCTCTTTATTCATTCCAGACCAAGTCATTTGTTGGTTGTGGCTCAGTAGGGTACGCTTGGTATCCCAATAATGCTTTTAAAGAAATACTGGCACAGGTAGATGCAAAAACGTTTCATGACAACCATTATGAAATATACAATTATCTCTGGCAGTTCAAAGATGTAATTAACCCCGGCTACACCAAGGTCGCCCCATCGCTGAATTTTACCTTTAATGAGCACGACGCCACCAGCCCTATAAAACGGATGCTGACCATTAAAGGCTATTCTATTGGCGAAAGCAACCTCGACACTTTCAGTGCGCCTAAAAACGGCCACCATTTCCTCACACAAAAACAAAATTATTATGGATTGCTCCGGTATTCCCACATTAATAACCGGACCTACAATCCTTTTAGTTACCGGATCGAAGGCCAGATTGGTGCAGATTTTGCCAAATTAGGCGCTGAGGGGAACTTAAGAGTAGATTATAATAAGGCTAAAAAGGCACTCTATATAAGGGCATTCTTCGGTAAGTATTTTATCATCACCAACACAACGGATGCCATCACCAGGTATGAGCTGAATGCATCTTACTCAGGTATGGACGATTACCTGTATGATGGCACCTGCATTGCCCGCAATGCTACCGGCAAAATAGCCTCGCAGCAAATCTCTATCCAGGAAGGGGGATTCAAGGTTCCGGCATTGAATAATGCCGCCAGGAGCGACAACTGGATGGGCACCATCAATCTCTCCACCGATCTTCCCATGATAAAGCTACCCATAAGGCTATTCTTTGATGCAGGCCTTATTCCCAATGCCAACCCAAGTTTCAGGCACTCTAATGCCAATACTGTCCTTTATGATGGGGGCATTGAAATACACTTAATTAATAATGTAGTTAGCCTTTACATTCCATTGATAATGAGCAGCGATTTCCAAAATTATCTCACTAATGCTTACGGTAAAAAAAATGTATTTGGCCGCAGTATATCCTTCACCATGCAGTTCCAAAACCTAAACTGGCTTAAGGCGCCTTCGAAGGGCGTGAAGATATTGACGGGGAATTAAGTTTTTGGGAAATTCAGTGTAAACGAGAGGTAATGGAATTATACTGTAGTATGGGTAAACTTGCCTACCGGCAGCTACCCTGTACACACAACTATATTTGTCTTTATACGGAATGCCTCATAGAGGCTACCTGTTAGTAGTAAATGATAACAAAATTTGGTCGTGCCTCATAGAGGCTACCAAACCTGCCTGCCGGTAGGCAAGTTCGCGATGGAAAATGACAGGTAATATGATTGTAAAATAACATATGCGTAAAGGGTAGCTACCGGCAGGCAGGTTAGTGCATTACAATACTGGTTTGCGAGCTTAAAAACGTAAACTGGGCACTAAATAAATGACAATAAATTGCGCCTTTTTGCGTGAAAACTGTTTTGCACAAATCTATGCTATGTGAAGTATAACAAAAACTATTCCCTATAAATATTGTAATCTTCAGAATAGTCAGTGTACCACCAACAGAAAATAAATAAACTTGCGGGAATTGCCAATACCAAAATATTCCAAAGAATTTCTGCACCTGATATATAATCAAAGATTACATAAATAATCAGTCCTGCAATTGCCATTATACCACCTAATCCTTCATACCACCAGGATAAAAACAGACTCAATAATATTAAATAAAAAACAATCAACATTATAGAATCATAAAAGTTTAACTCAAATGGATTGAAAGTGTTTCTTTGGGCGGGGGTGGCAATAAAAACAGCAACTACTAATATCAAAAAAGTAATTACAGTCAAAAACTTTGCAAACATGCGAACCCCATGCAGAATATTGGTTGAGTTCATGAAATATCTGTGATTTATTCTCCCCATTTGATAAATGTAAATAACTTTGACTTGCGTATTCGATGCGCAAGTTGTATTAACTATACAATAACAAATAAATAACTAAACATAAAGAATTCATAAAACTACTGCATAAAAATTTATCAATACATGTAGATACAGCCATGATGTTATCTATACTCCAACTGGATTTTTTTGTCACTGTTCCTTATCCGTTTTACTCTTCTGTAATCATCATGCTGCTTTATTAGTTTAATGACGATTTTACTGATGAAGGAGTAGTTTTCAATTGAGTATTCCGGAGCAAACGGTACACTCCAATGTATGAAAGTGATAGAAATGAATATGATATAATCAGGAATGAACTTAACTTTTGGTTGAAGGAATACCCATAACGGCATTGAAAAAAATAGCTCCTGTACCTTTCCAGACTCCGGTACCCACCCATAAAATCACAATTCCAATTTATTATTTCAATTGCGATTCCACTTTCCGGAAAACCATTCCACCCATTGGAATAATTGTACCTATGCAATAAATTCAATCAATTGATTATCAATATATTACAACTTTGGCATGACATTGGTAATATACCTTGCAAATCAAACAAACTAACTCAAACTAAAACAAACTCAAAATGAAAAACATCTTCAAAGTACTCGCAACAGCATCAGTAGTTATCGTATCAGCTAACTCCTCTTTTGCACAGGCTACCGCAACAGCATCGGCTTCTGCAAACATCATCACTCCTATCTCTATCGTTAAGACAGTAGATATGAACTTCGGTAACGTAGCCGTTTCTGCTACAATAGCAGGTACTGCAGTTCTTGCTCCGGCCGG
>CAIMDZ010000182.1 GCA_903839875.1 uncultured Bacteroidota bacterium | reverse complement strand
TTGAATAGCAACTTGCATAAGTGCGGCATCGGCAATTGTAACTTGCTTCATACAAATAAGTTTTTGATAAAGAATTACCAAAGATACTATTTTTATGCTGCATTATTTATGTCGTTGTGTATAGCTCAATCTTTTTGTTCTTTTCTTTAATTACAGGCGTAGTTGACTTATTACTGATCTTCAGATAAACAATTGCTATCGCGATGGAACTTGAGAAAAATAGTAAAGGAGAAATGATGATTCCGGCAATGTTCTCGCAAAAAGTAACAAATAAGAATTCAATGATGCATAGAATAAGTAACAGCAACCTCATGATGCGAAAATTTTATTGCCTTTTAAAACCATTTCAACTAATTACTTCACTTCCTCATACTCCGCATCAGCTACATGTTCGTTGTTGCCTGCGCCCTGCTGCTGACCACCGCCTGCTGCATGACCATCGCCACCGGGTGCACCACCGGGCTGCTGACCTGCTTTATACATTTCTTCGCTGGCTGCCATCCATGCAGTGTTCAGTTCTGCTTCGGCTTTGTCTATGCCGTCCAGGTCTTCGCTTTTGTGGGCAGCTTTCAGCTTGTCCATAGCAGCCTCGATTGGCGCTTTCTTTTCAGCAGGTATTTTATCGCCGTATTCTTTCAGTTGTTTTTCGGTGTTGAATATCAGGCCATCGGCTTTGTTCAGTTTCTCTACTCTCTCACGCACTTTCTTATCACTTTCTTCATTTGCCCTGGCTTCGTTCTTCATGCGTTCTACTTCTTCCTTATTCAGACCGCTGCCTGCTTCTATGCGTATGTTCTGCTGCTTGCCTGTGCCTTTATCCTTTGCGGTTACGTGCAACATACCATTTGCATCAATATCAAAAGTCACTTCAATCTGCGGTACACCGCGTGGCGCCGGTGGAATACCATCCAGTACAAAGCGACCCAGGTTCTTGTTGTCTTTTGCCATCGGGCGCTCACCCTGCAATACATTTATTTCCACGCTAGGCTGGCTTTCGCTGGCCGTAGAGAAGGTTTCGCTTTTCTTGGTAGGTATAGTAGTGTTCGATTCAATAAGGCGTGTCATTACACCACCCATTGTTTCGATACCGAGTGACAACGGAGTCACATCAAGCAGCAACACATCTTTCACATCACCGGTCAATACACCGCCCTGTATTGCGGCGCCTATTGCCACCACTTCATCAGGGTTAACGCCCTTGTGTGGTTTCTTGCCGAAGAACTTCTCAACAACTTCCTGTACTTTAGGTATGCGGGTACTGCCACCTACCAGTATCACTTCGTCAATTTCTGCTGCGGTGATGCCTGCATCTTTCAATGCTTTGCGGCAGGGCTCCAGTGTGCGTTCAACCAGCTTATCAGAAAGCTGTTCAAACTTAGCACGGCTCAGCTTGCGTACCAGGTGTTTTGGAGCGCCATCAATAGCTGTGATATAAGGAAGGTTGATCTCAGTTTCCTGCGAAGAAGATAATTCGATCTTTGCTTTTTCAGCGGCTTCCTTCAGGCGCTGCCATGCCATAGGATCCTTGTGCAGCTCCATGTGCTCGTCTTTCTTAAATTCTTCAGCCAGCCAGTCCATCACAACTTTATCAAAGTCATCGCCGCCAAGGTGCGTATCACCATTGGTAGATTTAACTTCAAATACACCGTCGCCCAGTTCCAGGACTGATACGTCGAACGTACCGCCACCGAGGTCGAAAACGGCAACTTTACTGTCTTTATGTTGTTTATCGAGGCCGTAAGCGAGGGCTGCTGCTGTAGGCTCGTTGATGATACGGCGCACGTTCAATCCTGCTATTTCGCCGGCTTCTTTGGTAGCCTGGCGCTGAGCGTCATTAAAGTAGGCAGGCACGGTGATCACCGCTTCCTTCACTTCAGAACCCAGGAAATCCTCTGCAGTCTTCTTCATTTTCTGAAGAATCATTGCGCTTATTTCCTGCGGCGTATACATACGTCCGTCAATATCCACACGGGGCGTATTGTTATCACCCTTAACTAATTTGTAGGTGAAATGCGACATTTCATTAGTCACCTCGTCAAACCGGCGGCCCATAAAACGCTTAATGGACTGTACCGTATTGATGGGGTTGGTGATCGCCTGGCGCTTGGCAGGGTCACCCACCTTACGTTCGCCATTCTTCAAAAATGCAACAACCGAAGGCGTAGTGCGGCGGCCTTCATCGTTTGCAATAACCACAGGCTCATTGCCTTCCATAACTGACACACACGAGTTGGTGGTTCCTAAATCAATTCCTATAATCTTTGCCATAGTAAAAATTTCTAATTATAATAGTTTATTTTTCATAAATACCTTAAGTCATATACGACTTTCGATATTCAGAATATACCACTCAATATATATGCCAACGCCTGTTTTTCTGAAATATTGGCAGTTTTCTGACAGATTAGAGTCGAAAGTAGAAAGTAGAAAGTCAAAAGTTCCGGTGTGATGGGGAAAGTGTGACGGGGGTGGCAGATAGTTGTATGTCGTGAGTCGTAAGTCAGAAGTTCCTGTGTAGTGGGGGAAGTGTGACGCGGGTGGCAGGGAATACCAACATCATTGTCGCATTTTATCATTTTTTTGCACACCTTTCATTTGATAATCAATTATTTAGGTTAAATCATTGTCGCATTATTGTCGTATGTGTGACAATTCATTTTTTGTGTTGGGTGGGTTTGTGGTTGTCGGTTTATGTTATTGGACATGTGTTGCGCAGGGCGGACACATGGGTACCGCCCCTACATCATTGTCGTATTTCTCCTATTTTTTGTGGATAACTTTTTTCAAAAATTGCTTCAAACCCTTTGCCAGCAATGATATTAATAATGTCCAAATGTCGTATCATTGTCGTACTTTGTCGTGTAGATTATAGTGGTATGTCTAAAGTCTAAAGCCTGCCCTGCCTACCGGCAGAATGGTTTGCGAGAAAGTTTTGCTGGGTTCACGGGCTCATTCATTTGGTTGTTATTAACAGTCCTGTGCGAGAGGGGCGGACACGTGGGTACCGCCCCTACAATTGTCCTTGCCGGACCGACGTAAACATCAAATTAGGTGATTTATAATTCATAACTGTAGTTATTTTGTAGAAATTTCCGGGTAAAAAATAGTTTGCAGGTTCCCTAACTTTTCATTGATTTTCAATCAGTTGTATCTCAAACAATTTCCGGTTTCTTTCCGGTTTCTTCCGGAAGCGGAAGTGCGACCGGAAGTTGAGTTATATATACCCTAAATCACTCCCGCTGAAAAAGCGGGACCTTGTGCCGGGACTTCATAGGAGAATAAATCTTCAACGTCCTCCTTATTCATTAGGCTTTTTTGGTCGTGGGGTGAACAAATGTAAGAAACAAATTTTAAATTATAAAATATAATATTTATGATAGTACAGTTTTGGGGCTATGATAGAAAGTTATTTTGGTGGTAAGTGGTTTTCGAGCAATGGGTTAGGTATTATGAAGTGGGGAAAAAGCGGAAGTGGTTTTGTCTGAACCGCTGATTAAACGGATTATTGGATTTCACTGAATGCCCTGGTAGTGGGCAAAAGCTTTGTGTCACCCATGATTACCCCCCCCCCGTTACATGCGCCCTTTAGGCGGCGCAACCAATTCGCAAGTGCTAGGCTATAGCTGGACATTTCGGGAATCTGGAGATTCCCGACCCGCTGTGGTCCCGAAAAAAAATCGGGACAGGCAGTAGACAGAGTCTGCGGCTATCTGGGGAAATGAGATTGGCTATTTTTATTTTTTATAACGAGCAAAGTCAAAACGGGACTTTAGTAATTCAGTGTCTTTTAGTTCACACTCCCATAGTCTAATGACGTCCCATCCTTTTTCCTTCAAAGTTTGGGAAACGGTTGAATCTCTTTGTTGATTCCGCTTAACTTTTGCTTGCCAATAATCTTTATTTTCTTTGGGTTTTGTATTTCTACAATTATGCTCATGCCAAAAACAACCATAGTGAAAACTGCGATTTTAAACTATTGGAAAATAAAATCTAATCTATCCAAAAAAATGATTTTTTGGTACTAAACTATCTTTTATTTTTCCGACCTTTTGCAATTCGTTTTGGATTTATGTTTTCATTTTTTTTAATGTGCTTATCAAAATCACTTTCAAAAGCGTCTATCTGCATTTTATTATATCTTTCATATTCCCGTTCTGCTTTTTCCGCAGCCAATTGATGTGAGACTTTTCCTGCATTTAGTAATATTTCTCTATCATTAAGCGAAAGAAATCCATGTAATTTTTCGATCCAGTCTTTCATATACATAGGCATTCTCCTCATCGCCTGACCTTCAGCAAAAACAAGATATTGCTCAGTTAAATTATTTAGTGCCAACAGTTCATCTTCGGTTAAATAATTCTTGGCTATTGTGACGTCCTGCATTCTTGGTTTCGCACCTTTCCAAGATGTTAAGCCCATATTTGGCTTAAGGCTATCAACTCTCTCCGAGATTATCTCAGCAGCAGTTTTGCCAGTTACGGCCCAATGCATTTTGTTTTGAACGGTTTGAAAAAAAAGAATGCTTTCCTCTAGTGTCGGATCATAGTCAACACTCGTAGCGTATATGTCAGTAATTTTCTGGTAAAACCTTCTTTCGGATGTTCTAATATCCTGGATACGTCTTAACAGTTCTTCAAAGTAATCAAATGGTTGGTCGGGATTCTTCAGCCGTTCATCATCCATCACAAAACCCTTCACGATGAATTCCTTAATATGCTGAGTGGCCCATTGACGAAAGCGAGTGGCAATAGTAGATTTTATTCTATAACCAACTGATATTATTGCATCTAAATTGTAATATTTCTGGTTGCGTTCGACAATTCTTTCACCTTCTTTTCGAACTTGTAAGAAATCCTTACAAGTTGCCGATTCGGTTAATTCCTCCTCATCAAAAATATTTTTTAGGTGAATAGTAATATTCTGCGGTGTTGTCTGAAACAAATCGGCCATCAATTTCTGGGTAAGCCAAACTGTTTCATTTTCTAATCGCACCTCCAATTTTGTTTGGCCGTTTTCGTTTTGATAAATTATTATCTGAGATTTATTTTCCACGCTTTGATTTTAGTTAAATTATAAATTCGAAAAAATTTCCAAATCAACTATATCAATGCCTTTTTATTCAACATCAGATCGAATAAATCAATCAATAATTCTAGTTTAATTTTGGGATGCCATTTTGAACCGGAATAGTTGACATAATGCTCAAGTCTCCAATATTGTGATGATATGTCAAACGAAAACGTTGAGTATGCGCTTCATCTAATAAAACCTCATTTGCACATTGCATGCACAACGGATGACAGTTTGATAAATAACCGTTAGGCAAAGCAGAAAACTTTTCTTCTCTTGCACATAAAAAACATTCCCATTTTTCGATCTCTTCCCAATTATCGTCCTCCTCATATTTATTTGTAGCGTCCAAATTTCTGTTCATATAGACGTATTGTAACTGGTTTGTAAAATTTGTCTCTCTGTTTTTTTAAAAGTAAGCTGACTATTAATTGGATCAAAAAAATATTGGTGACCAGGTTTTTCAATAAAATTCGACACAACAAACAAACAGTACTTCTCCTTTAAATTTTGAGCAACCAAAAATTCCTTTTCAGTCATTGATATGCTTCCTGAATTTGTATCGAGTCCTTTGACTTCAATACAATAAAAATTTAAATCCAACGATAGCCGAAAGTCAAAACCACAAGCCATGTTGGTAGTATCCTCTAATGCGTGGTTAGTGAAGTCAGAAATTGACTGGAAGGTCAGTTTAAAATACTCTTCCGCAGCCCTTCCAGTAACTAACCGTTTGGCAACGCTTTCCGACTTATCCTTTTTCTCAATTTTGTCAATAATTTTTTCGATCTCATAATTCTTAAAAAGAAACCCTTTGATAAGTTCAGTGAAGGACTCAAAATCTAAAGCCGAAAAATCATCAAAAATCTTTTTACAGTATTCCCGAATACCTCTTTTATGCCACCCTTTCCGTGAATTTGGAAAATACGGGTCAAATTCATCGCGATAGTTTTTTATCGAAGCCGGCTTTGATCCGATAGCATACCCCAAAGTATTAAATGCCTGATTTACTCCATCAAATCCTAAGATCCGTAATCCTTGTTCGTCAAACTCAGATAAATAAAGACCAACCAAAATTGATTTATCTCTTAGTGAAAAAATGTTGGCCATTGATCTGATTTCTAAAGGTGTAAACTACAAGATTTTCAATATAACATAAGGAGAGCAAGTTTGGGTCAACGCAGTTGCAGTGCTTTTGAGCCTATGCCACAAAAAAGATCGATGAACTTTATTTTTTCCATAGTTATTGACAAAATTTAACAGTCAAATGTAGCAGTTCTATTTGAATTACGAAAGACATAAGTTAGGTTCTAAACGAATATTCTACAATTATCAACATTTTTTGCATAGGAATGTGTTGAATCACACTTATGCCAGATAGAAATCCAAACCTTGAATGGTGCTCCTTCGATTCATCAGGACAGGCTTTGCCGTGAGTTTGAAATAGCAGTAATCAAGCCCGTACCTGCCTACACTCGAAAGAAGCTTCGGCGGGAGAGGCCCTCCTGAAACTGAAAAAAACTTCGGTCACACCGTCGCAGAAGAAAGCTATGACGGCTTATAGCGGGCGAGGCCCTCCTTCGCTTGAATGAAGCTTCGGCGGGCGAGGCCCAAATTTGCCCCAAAAAAAATTGCCAACCTCCTTCCGAAGATTGGCAATTAAGAAAATTGAAAGTCAGTTTATTCTACAACAACTTTGTTTACGTACCTGCCGTTTTGGGTGATAACGTTTACAAAATAGATGCCGGGTGCTGCCTTAAGTTCAACACCCGTTGTTTTGTTGGTTGCGGTAATAAAAGAATTGATCTTTTCTCCCACAACATTTGTGATCGTCACTAAGGCAGGTTCCTCTGTTCCTGATGATAAGAGTAGCGAGAAGGTGCCTCCGTTCGGATTGGGATAAACGTTCAGCGATGCCTGGCCCTGTGCCAGCGGATTTACATAAGCCGGGTCGCAGTCTTCCCAATGGCGTATGTATACTGAGAGGGTAGTTGATGCTGTGCCGCATATGTTGGCAACGGTATATACCACAGTATCGAGGCCGGGGTGTAATGCTGCAATAGTGCCTATTGCATCGAGCAGCGCATTGCCGTTGGTGATCGTCCATATGCCACCGGGATTTGCATCCGTTAACAGGGTAATCTGGTCAGGACAAAGTGTGTCGAGACCCATGATTGTGCCAGCCGATGGTACGGTTAACACATTCAAGGTTTGCTCTACCGCGGTGGAACCGCATACATTGTTGCGGGTGTAAGTAATAACTACAATGCCAGTCGAAACGCCCGTCACTACGCCGCCGGAAACGTTCACATCGGCGTTGCTCTTTGTCCATGCGCCGCCGGTACTATCGTTGTGCAGCGTAATATTAGCGCCTACGCAAACGGCTGTCGGACCATAGATCGCAGGAACGATAGGAACATCTTTAACCAACACCGGGTAAACCGCAGTGACTGTTCCGCACATATTGGTTACTGAATAAATTACAGTATCCAGCCCGACGGACACGCCCCTTACATATCCTGTACCGGCAACCGAACCGCGACCATTGCTGGTGAGCCACACACCGCCTGATGCTGTATCTGCCAGTAAAATGGAATCACCAGCGCATACACTGGTAGCGCCTGATATGGTAGCAGCAAACGGCAATGGGTTAACAGTGATTGGATAAGTAGAAATGGCAGTGCCGCACACATTGGTAACAGTATAACGGATGGTGTCGAGTCCTGCTGTAACACCAGTAACCGAAGGCCCCGTAACAGTAGCGTTGGCATTGGCGCTTGTCCAGAGACCGCCGGGAGCAGGGTCTGCAAGAATAATAGAAGAGGCGACACATACCGATGGTAATCCGGAAATAGTACCCGAAAAAGGTAATGCAAGAATTGTAATCGGATAGTGTGCAACGGCGGTTCCGCATGAATTGACCACATTAAACATAATGTCGTCAGCTCCTGCAATAACCCCTGTAACAACCCCTGTCCCGGAAACACTTGCATTAAGATTCGCAGCGCTCCAGAATCCGCCCGGTGCAAAATCTGAGAGTGTAATTGTAGCGCCTACGCATACGCTTGTAGGTCCACTTACAATGCCTGCAAACGGTAATGGATTAACTGTGACGGGATAACTGGTAGTAGCCGGTCCACAGATGCCAAAGACGGTGTAATAAATAGAATCAATACCAGCTGAAACGCCGGTTACCACACCTGAACTGGATACGGTAGCATCTCCGTTAAAAGTATTCCAGATACCACCGGGAACAGTTTCAGATAAAGGAATAGAAGCACTTACACAAACAACTGAAGGTCCTGAAATGGCGCCGGCAGTAGTAAGTGTATTAACAGTAACGGGGAATTTTGCTACAGCTGTACCGCATGAATGTACAACGGTATATTTTACTGTATCTACGCCCGCGGTAATGCCGGTAACAATGCCTGTGCCTGCAATGGATGCATTCCCGTTAGTGACGCCCCATGTTCCGGCAGGATACACATCAGAGAGGGTTATAGTAGCGCCGGGACAAACATTGGATGGTCCTGTGATAATGCCTGCAGAAGGTATGTTTGAAACTGTATCTACAGCTCTGGCAGTGTCTGAGCCGCATGTATTTGTAACAACGTAAAGAATCGTGTCAATTCCCACCAGCACCCCGGTAACCACGCCACCTGAAACCGATGCCTTACCATTGGTAGCCATCCATGTTCCGCCGGGAGCAGGGTCGAACTGGGTAATGGTACTTCCGGGACATACTGTGTTGGGTCCTGTAATAGCGCCTGCTGTTGGTACAGTATTAATAGTGACTATTTTAGAAACCATTGTAGTACCGCAAAAATTTGTTGTATCATACATGATAACGTCAGTACCTGGCGTAACCCCTGTAACCACCCCGGCGGGTGAAACGGTAGCATTGCCGGAGGCTGCACTCCAGGTACCACCGGGGGTAGCGTCAGTAAGCGTAATTGAGGCGCCTGCACAAACAACTGACGGACCGGCAATAGGCGCTACGACAGGTGTGGTGTTAACGGTAACAGGGAAGCTGGCTGTAGTTGTACCACATGCGTTCGTAACAGCGTACATTATTGTATCAATACCGCCAAATAACCCGGTGACCATACCTCCTGAAGTAACAGATGCTTTACCGTTGCTGGCACTCCATACCCCGCCAGGTGTAATATCAGCAATAGTAACAGATGCCGAAACACAAACATTGTCAATGCCTATGATAGGAGCTACTACCGGTAACCCGCTGGGTGATATTTTGCGGATGCGGTTGTTGCCGATATCTGCGATGTAAATAAACCCGCTGCCATCAACCGCAACGCCATACGGATTATTTATCTCTGCGGCAGTTGCAGGGCCACAATCACCAAAATAACCCATAGTGCTGCCTGCTATGGTAGTGATATTGCCGGTGAGGCTGATTTGCCTTATCCTTTGGTTGTGCTGATCGCCGATGATCAGGTTACCAGTGGCATCAAATGCCAGGCATGTCGGGTCATTGAACTTAGCTGCCGTCGCAGGTCCGCCGTCTCCGAAGAAACCAAGTACGCCGGTGCCTGCGAAGGTGGATATGTTTCCGGAAAGATCTACTCTTCTAATCTTATTGCCAAAATCATCTGTGATATAAATGTTGTTGCCTGCATCAACGGCTACGCCGGAGGGACCCCAAATCCCGGCCGCTGTAGCTGGACCACCATCACCATTTGAAGTAGCAGTACCATTCCCCGCCACAGTGGTAATAATGCCGGTAAGTGTATCAATTTTCCTTACACGGCCACTTCCTGCAAAATAAACATGGCCTGAGTTATCAACAGCAATACCATTTGGGGCATTTATCTGGGCAAGCGTAGCCGGTCCGCCATCCCCTGTAAATCCTGCAACACCTGTACCGGCTATAGTGCTGATGATACCGGCAGGATTTATCTTCCTGATTACATTGTTCAGATCGTCGGAAATATAAATATTACCTGTACCGTCAACTACAATAGCATAAGGGCCATTTAACTCCGCAGCTATTGCCAAACCGCCATCTCCGGAATAAGCAGGAACGCCTATTCCGGCAATGGTTGTGATAATACCGGTATGAGATACTTTTCTAATTACATTGTTCGAGAAATCAGCTATATACACATTGTTGGCTGCATCAACAGTAACACCTGTAGGCGCATTGATGGTAGCCAGGACGGCAGGTCCGCCGTCACCACCAAAACCTGCAACGCCGGTCCCTGCAAATGTGGTCATAACCTGGGCTTTAGAAGAAAATGATAAGATAAATACTGAGCAAATCAGAAGGTAGAGATTCTTTGTCATATTGGATTACTTTAATGGAATACTAAAGGTAATATTTTCGGGTGTATTAAATAATGGTTAACACGCATATTTATTTAATAAACATGAGCGTTAACCAGCAGTTAAATATTAATGATAATTATCGCAATAGCGTGACATTACCCTGGTGATGTTCTTTCTGGCCATCTTTGAAAGTGGCGTCAATATTATAAATGTACACGCCAACAGGCTGGTCAACATTATTTAATTTACCATCCCATCCAGATCCATCAATGGCTGTAGTCTGGAATATGAGCTGGCCCCAGCGGTTGTATATATCCATCTTAAACGCAACAAGCCCTTTGGTAAGATATTTCCGGGGGTAGAAATAATCGTTTGAACCATCGCCATTCGGTGTAAATACATTCGGGACGTTCATATAGCAATCGCTCAATACATGGATAGAATCTGTGCTATGACAACCATCTATATTTACATCTACTGAATAAGTGCCCGGGGTAGAAACAGCAATAGTCGGTGTGGTCTGGCCTGTGCTCCATTTATATTTTGCTGCCAAATTAACTACACTATTCCTGTCTGACAAGATAATAGCTTCGCCGCCCGGACAAATAGTAGTGTCCTGTCCTATATAAACATTTGGGGCATTGAACAGGTTAACTGTTCTGCTCGTTGAGATATCACTACAGATACGGTAATGAGCGGTAGCAGTAACAATGAATGTTCCTGTGCCATCATAGGAGTGTGTAACAGGGTTAATGTTTAACGTACTGTCACCATCGCCAAAATGCCAGGTGACACCTGTATTGCCTATAGTGGTATAGGTACCATCGAAGGTCACCGATGTGCTGCGGCACAATACACTATCTGTTAACCCTATATATACCGGGCTTATAGAATCTGCCTGTACAATCGCAGAAGCGGTATCGAAACAAGGGATAAAATTGGAGGCTACAAGTTTTACCGTATAAGTACCGGTAAACAGATAAATGTGATTGGGGTTGATGCTGTTGCCGGTATTTCCGTCACCAAAGAACCACTGATAGGCAAGCGGAGGTGAACTTAAAGAATCAGTTTTGTTGGTGAAGGAAACCTGGCTGCCCTGGCAAATAAGATCAGGTGTGAGCCTGAAAGCCGCATGCAGCGGATGCAGGAGCGTAACCGTCAATTTGGCACTGCTATCGCAACGAAAATTGGTTGCGATCATTGTTACGGTGTAAACGCCTTGTGCGTAAATATGATACGGGTTAGTTGCGGTATCCGAATGACCATCACCAAAATCCCACCTGTAGTATAATATGCCGGGTGAGGTGGACGAATTGGTAAAGAATACTGTATCACCATTACAACCATAATGTATCGCATCGGAAAAACCAGGAACTATTGGTGGCGCACCAAGTGTAGCAGTACCAATGACATTAGAAGTACACGGGCCAACTTTTACTGTGAATGCGGTATATGCCCCTGCACACAAGCCTATCATATGCAATGTGCCATCGGGTAATGACTCAACAACATAGACATGGGGAACTCCGTTGATCGAATAAAATATAGTATCTAAAGTCAGTGGAGGAACCCCGCTGATTGTAATAGTTCCATCGCAATAGCCACATTGGCTGGGATTTGTTGAAGCAGTAAGGTTAAAAACGGGTGGCGCCGGGGCAATCAAAGTCACTGCAACAGGGGCAGTGGTACATGCCGGAGCGGGGCAAGGGCCGGTAAATGAAGCAACGATATTAGAATAAACACCCATTCCGGTAAGTGGATCGGTGCAAAGCCCCGTAAGGATAATCGTTCCTGTCGAACTGGTTGTCATAACCAATGGTGTTTGTGCCACTCCATTATAATTGTAAGCAATATTAAAAGAGTGACCTGGATAAAGCCCGGATAAAGTAATTGTTCCATCACACACGCCACAAGCAGATGGATTTATGTGTGCTACACTGCTGATTGAAATAGGCGGGTTATTAAGGGTATATGGCCCGACAGGTGGCGTAATACATGCGCCGTAAGAAGCAATAATGTTATCATAAACGCCTGCGCACAGTCCCGTAAGGGTAATAGTACCTGTTACACTGCTTGTGGAAGAAACAGGAGGTTGTGCAACGCCGTTAAAATTGTAATTAACCGTAAAAGAATGGCTGGCATAAAGACCATGTAAGACAAGCTGACCATCCGCTACGCTGCACAGGCTGGGATTTACAGTTGAAACGCTGCTTATGGAAATTGGCGGGTCAGCAAGTGTAACTGCGGCAGGTAGTGATGAACACAGACCCTGTCTGGCTATAATATTTGTATAATTGCCTGAGCAAAGTCCGGTAAGGGTAATGGTACCACCTACAGGAACGATAGCTACAACTCTGGGTTGTGCTACTCCACCCAGCATATAATTGATTGTATCGCTTAGTCCGGGTGTAAGGCCATGAATGGTAATAGTACCATCACATGCGCCGCATAGGGTGGGATTTGTGGAAGTAGTAGTAATAGAAAGGCTGCCTGAAGGAGTGACTGTATAGTAACCAAATGAAGTGTCGGCACAACCAAGTGCACCGGCTTTATAGGTAGTCCTTGTTGCGGGACAAACAACCAGGGAAGTTCCTGTACCAAGGTAAGCGCCTGTAGTCGCATTGTACCAATAAACTGCAGAGGATGCCAATGGAATAGGTGCATAGGGAATTGACGCTACAGTATAAGAAGTGCCTCCGCCAGCAGGTGTAAAACGCCATGCTTCTGAAGGAGGTATTGACCATATAGAAGGGAAATCTCTGCCCGGAGCAGTTGTTGCAGCAGTTCCTGTTGCATTTTGTACGCCAACGATAGCCATTCCGCCGGCACCGGGAGGTGAACTGGGGTTCCATGAAGTGCAGACAGGCTTTTGTGCAATGTGCACTTCTATTATGTTGGTAGTTTCGTAAAGAATAATCTGAGTGGTTGTATGCTGAGTTCCGCACGAATACATGCTGCAGCCGCACCAGGTGACCGCAAATTTTCTGAATGGGGCGACGCCATCGGTTGAATATGTTTCTGAACCAACCGGAGTGCCGGTGTAGAAAATATCTATATCGCACCATGGTCCACAGATGTTGTTGTACTTGCTTGGATTTCCCAGCAGGGGAGCGGTAATGGGCCAGGGGTCGCCAGCAGTGGCATCTGCAACGTTGAAATCAAGCGTGCCATTGGCACCGATAACGACCTGGGTATAATTGGTGCCATAATAATTAAAAGTAAAGCCGATACCGTGAAGAATAGAGTAAACGTCATCTGAAGTAATACCCGCATCCGTAGGTGAGTCTCCCTCAACAACCGCATTGAGCGTGGTACAGAGTACTGTACAACTTAAAGAGTCACTTGAGTAAACGGTTACCTGGGCATTAGAATTCCTGGTCCCGATTGTAAATAAAAAAAGGAAAAGAATATTTAGAAAGTAAAGTTTATGTCTCATATCAAATGTATTACTGTTTGAAAAACACTATAAAGTTAAGAAAATCCGAATAAATATCAACCGAATCTCAATAAGTAAGACAGGTAGTAGTCATTGATAGGTTTGGTTTAGAACCGGATTTTAAGGTTTTTAATCACTGTTGTCCGAGAAAATTATTGAGAAATTAGTCGTATAAAAAGGGGGCGATATGCCCCCTTTGTTGTTTATTTGTCTTACCACAGATTAATATACAACATGAACAAAAGTAGCAATTTTGTCGGACAGCACATTTT
>CAIMDZ010000181.1 GCA_903839875.1 uncultured Bacteroidota bacterium | reverse complement strand
TCAGCAGCCCTTTTTTCACGTTCGGCAGCCCGCTTTTCTTTGTCATCATTCTGAAAGGCAAGTTCTTTATTAGCAACGGTTAACTCAGCTGCTCTTTTTCCCTTTTCATCATTTTGAAAGGCAAGCTCCTTGTTTGCGATGACCAGCTCAGCAGCCCGTTTTTTCTTTTCATCATTCTGAAAAGCCAATTCTTTGTTGGCAATTACCAGCTCTGCTGCACGTTTTTCTTTCTCGTCATTTTGAAATGCAAGTTCTTCATTTGCAATAGTTAAATTGTCGTTTTTTTTTCGCTTAGTCGAAATTTCACTCATAGTAGTAGTTTGAATCGTATTAACCTAACTGTTTTGACCTATAAGCACAAAATTTTCTCTTTTCGGTTGTGAAATATCGCCCTGAGATATTAGTGTAAGTGATTGCTGAATTATCTTTTTGAACTGTAAAAATTCAGGTGGCTTACGAATGAAATATTGCGCTCCGTTTTCGTAAAGCATGTTCACAACACCTTGTTCAAATGATGTTGAGAATACAATTACAGGCAGCTTGTTCAGCTTTCCGCTAAGTTTTATTTCTGATAAGCACTCGAATCCGTTTTTGCGTGGCATATTGAGGTCGAGGTAAAGGATATGTGGCAGCGGGTTTGTATCATTTGTAAGCAGATGCATTAATTGTTCTCCGTCATGCACAGCTACAAGGTTAGTTGGCAGGGTCAGTTCATCCAAAGCTTTTTTAAAAAAAATACAGTCGTCCGTATCATCATCTGCCAGGAGTATATTCAATTGTTCTGAATTCATAGATAATTGGTCATTTAATAATTGTTTCCCTGCTATTTGCAGCATCGGGTCAGACTGTTTTTACTTCCTTGGCCGGTCGTTATTTGATGCGTTAAGGATATACTTCACCGGGTTATTGGAAAATATTTTTTCGGCTGCCAAAGGGATCGCATGATGGATGACCTGTTTAAGCTGGGCAAAATCACTCGGCTTATGGATATATACATTCGAGCCGCCTTTAAATAGCATATCTATTGTGTCCCACGAGTTAGTTGTTGAAAACATGACAACCGGGAGGTCCTTCAGTTTTTTATTTTGCCTTATCTCATACAAACACTCTAAGCCATTTTTACGTGGCATATTGATATCGAGAAAAAGTACCAGTGGGAGATGATCTGTGTTTTCAGTGAGATAATTCATTAATTTTTCTCCGTCATTTACGATAGTAAGTTGTGACGATACTGATATTTCTCCCAATGCTTTTTTGAAAAACATACAATCGTCATTATCGTCATCAGCTAGAAGTATGTTCAGGTTCTTTAAATTCATTATTAGATAGTTTTGTTGATTAACTGTTTTGTGTCCTGTTTTCTATTCTGTAAGTAATGTTTAAAAATCCCTTGCATTTTATTTTAAGCGCCTTTTACTATCGCCTGAGTAAGAGCCTTGTGAATGATTTGCTGGAGTTGTGTAATATCTGACGGTTTTTGAACATAATCCTGCGATCCGATATTGGAGAGGGTATTAATCAAATGCTGTTCAAAATGAATGTCCCGCCCAAATGATGTTGTAAATACAACTACCGGAAGATCTTTCAGGTTATCGTGCTCTTTTATTTCTGATAAGCACTCGAATCCGGTTTTTCGTGGCATACTCAGATCAAGAAAAAGAATAGCAGGAAGGCTGTCGGAATGCTCAAAAAGATAACTCATTAATTGCTCTCCATCCCGTACAATTGTTAAATGAGCCGCAATCGGTATTCCCCTTAATGCCTTCTCGAAAAATAAACAATCGTCTGTATCGTCATCTGCCAGTAAGATATTAATGGGGACATTTTGTTTTTCCTGATTCATAGTTAGTAATAAAAGCACATTTAAAAAGTAAATACCAAGCGATAGTTAAGGAACGTGTTTTAGAGTTTTACCCAATTTGATGAAGTGATTTTAGCAATGTGCTTTTTGTTTTCAACAAATACAGTTTTTGTATTATCCAGGGCCTTAAAATCTATTTAAAACAAAGTTGCCCAAATTATCGCATATAACTATTGCACAATTACTGAATACTGTTACATAATTCCCACTTATTGAAGCTTTTGTGATCAGGATATACTTTACAAGGGGATAAATTTGTTAATTGTATTGATGAAGGTAAATATATATATGTCATGGTGAGCTGTCATAGTGAGCTTCTCGAACTACGAACCATGACTGTTGAGCATATATTCTTAGATTGATCATTGCTATGAAGTCACATGTATCCCTTGTGGTCTATAACTATTATTCCCTGGTAGCCCTAAGCCTATAATGATCTTCGCCAGACGAACTTCCCGGACTCTGTTATAATGTGCAACGGATAAATTTTTGCATTGGTCAATAAGAGCTTTGCGAGCTTAAAAACGCAATAGGAGTGTAATAAGATGACATAAATTGCGTCTTTGCGTGAAACTCTTTTGCACAGTTCAATACAGCGTGAAGTATAATGCCCTGTTCTATTGACGCTTATCATCATTAAGTATGATAGAGGTCATTTAAACCATGCTTTCTTGTATTTAATTTTGTTGAAATTGAAATAAGGTATATGGCAGTTGAGAAAACCGGTTCCCGAACATTATTTTCAAAAGGGGTTGATAACTTCTTTGAAAGTACTACTGAAATGTCTCGTTTTACGGTGAATGTTTTCAGGGAAGGGATAAAGCCTCCATACGAATTCAAAGAAATATTAAATCAGTGTTTTGAGATCGGTATCAAATCTTTTCTGCTGGTAAGTGTTACGGGTTTTATTCTTGGGCTGGTATTGGTCATGCAGTCGCGGCCTACGCTTGTTGAGTTTGGCGCGGGATCTTATTTGCCTGCCATGTCTTCTATTTCTATTGTGCGCGAGATAGGGCCACTGGTCACAGCGCTGATCTGTGCGGGTAAGATAGGATCGGGCATCAGTGCGGAACTTGGTTCCATGAAGGTGACAGAACAAATAGATGCGATGGAGGTGTCGGGTACCAACCCATTTAAATACCTGGTTGCTACCCGCATTATGGCTACCACCATCATGATACCTATCCTTACAGTCTATGCCGATACAATAGCTCTTTTTGGCGCTTATACCGGCGCTAATGTTACAGATGCCGTGAATCTCTCATTTTATTTCAACCGCGTTTTCAGCTCGCTGTCTTTTAATGATGTGATCCCTTCCTTTATCAAAACGGTATTTTTTGGTTTTGCAATAGGGCTTGTAGGATGTACAAAAGGTTATTATTCAAAAAAGGGTACGGAAGGGGTAGGTGAGGCGGCAAATGTTTCGGTGGTAGTATCCATGCTAAGCGTAATAATAATTGATATGGTGGTTACCCAGATTTCATCCATGCTGGGTTATTTATAAAGGTGGTAGCATTAAATGAACATATGGCCCCCGGTGTTTCCCAGGTTGCACAGCCTGCAATAGAGATCATTCATTTGGCAAAGGCATTTGGGAGCAAGGTGGTCCTGCGCGATTTTAACCTTGGTATTTTTCCTGGCGAGAACCTGGTAGTGATGGGCAGGTCGGGTATAGGTAAAACCATTTTGATAAAATGTATTATTGGCCTTGTAAAGCCCGACAGCGGAACTTTGCGCGTGTTCGGGCAGGATATATCGAAACTCAACCATCACGAACTCGACGACATGCGTATGCGCATCGGGTTTGTGTTCCAGAGCAGTGCCTTGTATGATTCAATGACGGTGCGCCAGAACCTGGAGTTCCCGTTACGCAGGCATCGCCGCAAAAAGATAAGCCACAGTATTGATGAACTGGTGCTGGAGGCCCTGACAAATGTGGGGCTGGAGAGCGCTATAGACCTGATGCCTTCTGAGTTGTCGGGCGGCATGCGGAAACGGATAGGTATTGCCAGGAGCCTAATTCTAAACCCGGAGATCATACTCTATGACGAACCAACAACCGGCCTTGACCCTATTACCTCAGAAGAGATTGTTCATCTGATGCTGGAACTGCAGAAAAAATATAAAACCACATCAGTGATCATAACCCACGATACCGTTCTGGCGCACGAAGCTGCCAATCGTATCGTCTTTTTAAGCGACGGTATCGCCTACGCTACTGGCACCTATGACGAAATGAAAAGCAGCAATGACCCGGAGATCAAACAATTTTTTACCAGGTAAACGAAGTTAGTTATGGACAAATCCCGCAGGAAAAATATTATACTTGGATTATTTGTTACTATTGGTATCATACTTTTTATTTTCGGAATTTTCCAGGTAGGGATTAAAAAGGAAATGTTTAAAAAAACATTCATTATCTCCGTGAATTTCCGAAATACAACCGGGCTGAAATCCGGCAGCAATGTGCGTTTCAATGGGGTTAAAGTAGGTATAGTAAAGGCAGTGAATCTTATAAATGATACCTCTGTGCGTGTTGATCTCCAGATCGAAGAAAACAAGAGGGTGTTTATCTTTAAGAATGCTGTCGCTTCTATTTCATCTGATGGCCTCATGGGCGATAAGCTGGTTAATCTGACTCCGGGGAAAGGCGCGTCAGAAGTGGTCGCTAACAATGATATTATTTCAGGCCATGATCCCCTCAATACTGATGATGTAATGCGGACGCTGAGTGCTACCAATGATAATGTAAAGATTATATCTGAGAACCTCAAGGTGCTTACCACCAACCTTAACTCGGAAAATGGCACCATACAGGCTTTATATAAAGATCCGGAAATGGCCGATAACCTGAAAAATTCCTTTACTAATCTAAGTTTACTTACAGGTAAAGTACTTGCAGTAAGTGGTGCTTTACAAAGCATCACTTCGCAGATACAGAGTGGGAATGGCGCACTCGGCGAGGTGCTTTATGATACTACCTTAGGAAAAGACCTGTCTCATACATTAAATAAGATGAAAGAAACATCAGATGAGTTAAATATGGTTTCAGGACAGTTGTCTGTAACAATGAAAAATGTGAATTCCGGAAAGGGAACGGTGAATATGTTGCTGACTGATACCGCTTTTTCTTCCAACATACAGCAAAGCCTGCTGAATATCAAAAGCGCTTCCAAAAATCTGGATCAGGATATGGAAGCGCTGAAACATAATTTTTTACTGCGGTCATATTTCAGAAAGCAGGAAAAAAAGAACAGGCAAAAGTGAGAGATGTGGTACTTCTTGGTATTATAACAGTGAGACGTTGAATTCAACCATAGCCCAATGTCATTTATCCCTTGTGGACTATAGTTAAGCAAGCCCGAAGGGCTTTCCCGTGAATAGCCGTGGGTGAAACCCACGGAAAACATAGAATACAACATGAACCCCCGAAGGGGTTTTCCGTGCTTTTGTAACACAATTATCACTTGACTAAATGAAATCAACCATAGCCCCTCGTTTTAACCTGGGGTTTGGGAATAGGGTTGTGAGTTCAACAGTTTCAACGGTTTAATACCAGTACCTAAGTTGAATTAGTCCAAAAAAATAAGGGTTGCTTATAGCACCTCCCGGAACAAGGTCCCGATTTTTTTTCGGGAGGGCCGGGGTTTATTGGCAAGTGAGTTCAGACTAATTTGGAATAAGTCCCGGTATTAATCACACAGGGCAACTGCCAACTGTCAACTGTCAACTAAGTAAACTGCCAACTGCCAACTGAGTAAACTGCCAACTGAGAAACCGCCCCTACTCCCTAATGGCCTTCAGGCTGTAATGCGCATCACCTGCCGATACTTCCAGGTTATAAACACCGCTTGCATATCGGGAAGCATCAATAATATCCGTATTATCATATACACCAAGTACCTTCCCGGTTACATCGGTAACCTTAATATTGAATTTGGCAGGCTTATTAGTGCCAAATACTACTTTCCAACTGTTAGCTGTTGGATTTGGATACAATTGAATGTCGGCTTGGTGTGCTTTCACAACCGGCTTAATACCGGATGGTGCAGCCTTCTTCAGGTTACATTCCCATATACCACGGCCGTAGGTAGCGGCCCGTACTTTATAATTTGCATAATTGACTTCCAGGTCGTTAATAATTACATTCGGCAATCCTGTATTGTACAGCGTCCAGCCTGTTTGCGATGAATCGGTATAATACACGCCTATGTCGGTGCCCACAAACAGTGCACCGGGTGTTGATGTATCAATTGCTATACAATCGGCAGGCAGGTTGGGCAGGTCAATGCTGATGTTGGTCCATGTTCCGTCTCCTCCGGTTGTACTCATCCATAATTTGTAGCCGCTCAGGTATCCTGAGGTGGTGGCGTAAACGTGCATCGGGTCGCGGGGGTCTATGGCAATATCAGTAAGGGCTACATACGACACCGGTAAATTGCCGGTTACAGTTGTCCAGGTTGTACCTCCATTAGTAGAGCGGATTATTTTACCAGGATCACCTGCATAGATCACCATACTGTTGGATGGGGCAACTGCCAGCATGGTAGCGCCTCCTGAAAAAGGACTGGTAGTAGTAACAGGAGCAAATGATGTGCCCTGGTCATGCGTAACATAAATATTCTTATAACCGAAATAAATAACCATCTGGTCGTTGGGGTCAAAGGCCACCGGTGCGGTCCATGATGCACTTTCGGTAGAAACATGAAGGGGTGTAAAGTTCAATCCCTGGTCATACGACATATTGAAACCGCCATTCTGGGAGGAGGAAATTTGCAGCAGGTCGTTTTGCGGATGTATGGCACAGGCTTCTCCGTCTCCTCCCGATCTGTGCATCCAGTTGGTGCCGTCATACACGAATGTACCGTTATCCTGAAGGCCGCTTACCATTACATACGGATTTTGCTGCGATGAGCTCATGCGGTATATCTGAGAGATCATAAGCCCGTTCGAAAGGTTTACCCACCTGACTCCTCCGTCATAGGTTACACTGATACCGCCATCATTACCACAATAAAAAGTAGACTGCTTAAGTGGATTTATTGCAACTGCATGATTGTCTACATGCACATTTGAAAAGTCATTCAGTATATCCCAGTTAACACCCCCGTCAAGAGAAAACCCCTGGTACATTCCGAATGCAAGTATGTAGTTCGAGTCAGTAGGGGATACCTCTAACACCCGGTCGTAATAACCGTAAAAATGAGCTGTATCGGGTGGGTTAGTGGCATTAAAAATATAACCTTCGTTATGCGAAACCTTCAGGTCGTTGTGTCCATCCAGCACCCAGATCGCTTTTGGCGCAATAGCAGAAACGCCTATAGTACACCTGTCGCCGGTAGGGTTTAGTCCTGCGGATAAAGTGCTCCAGCTAACACCTGCATTATAGGAAACCCGCAGGTTGAGATTATTGATGGCATAGATAGTGTCAGGGTTGCCGGGGTGGAATTGCATACTATATACATGTCCCGGTTCAACATTAGTCCAGGTTGCTCCTGCATCTGTACTCCGTAGTATACCGTTGCGCGTAGCGGCAAGCAATAGGTTGGTTTTTTTAGGGTGAATGAGCAGCCGCTGAATCATATCTTTGTTGCTCTGCAGGTAGCTGAGCCCGGTTGTGCTCCAGGTGTTGCCGCCATCCGTGCTTTTCATAACCCCGGAAGAATACAAACCACCCCAGAAAATATTATAGGCGCCGGTTTCGTATCCGTATCCATCACCGGTGGCAGCATAAATTGTGTCGGTGTGAACCGGGTTAATGGCAATATCGGAAATGCTGAGTGATGGAAACAGATCACTGTTTGAAGTCCATGTTACCCCGTGGTTATGGCTGATGAAAACACCTCCGCATGCAGTACCAACATATAATTTATTGGTATCCAGCGGATCAATAACAATGCAATTAACCCTGCCTATGCCGTTGTGGTTGGTTGGTACCTTCATGGGTCCCACTGGCTGCCAGGTGGGCGCACCGGCGGTGTTTTTTTGCCCTGTTTGCCTCCGGGTCTGTTGCACCTGTTCTGTTGCCCTGATCAATACATCGGGCCGGGGCAGGTTGCCCGAAGGCCATGTTCTTACTTCCACATCATGAAACCAGCGGTTGAAACGGGCAAGGTCGTTATCATCTTCATCCTGTTGTGCGTCATTAGGATTGTGCAGCACATTATAGAGGTATTGTTGCTTAATGGTATAGATATTTTCTGTATTAGGCTGTGCATTAGCAGGTTGATTTGTTTGGGCAAACAATGCTAAGCACATAAAAAGGCAAAACATAGTAAGTGTAAATTGACGCATATTTAATTATTGTTTAAAAGATAAAATTAGGATAAATATGCGAATGCACCATTTTTGGGATGTTAAAGCGGGGTGAATATGCAGTAATTTGGGTGAAGTTTGTTAAGTGTTGTGCCTATTTTCCCGAATTCAACCTGTCCCAGTCATCCTTCCAGGGGGTGCCTGCCCACCCCACTGGTTTAAGTCTTCCAGACTTAAATCCAATATGGTATGAAGGTCTCCGACCGGCAGCCCATGTTCCCAAGCCCAATCAAGGCCTGCGCAACACAACTCCCCGCATGGTAGCCCGTCCCGATTTTTCGGGAAGCATTTGCCGAACCACAAAGAGGGGACAGCCTGAAATCGGCGACGGCCGGTTTCAGGCAGGGGTGATCGGTACTCGCTCTTTAAATCCTCCCAAACCATATGGAAAGTTACCCGGTGCCTGCTGAAAACGGCTATTTGAAAAATATTCGGTGTAAAATCTTGTCTTTATTCGCCATTTTATATATTTGCAGGAATGTAGGTGAATATTGGCTGTTCATCTTTCACTCTTTATTTTAATTATTTCCGGTTAACATCCGGAGATCAAAATCAATAAAATATGTGTCGTTTAAAGTCTTTACTTTTAATATTCCTGTTTTCAGTAATTAGTTCCGGTTTGTTTGCACAGGATAATGACTACCTGAAACACCGCAAATTTTTTGACATCTGTTCTATCAAAAAACAGTGTTCAGAATGCTATTCATGTGGCCAGGATAGGTATATTGTAAAGATCCTGAACAAATCGGACAAAAAAATCAATAACGTTTTTATTAAGTTTTACTCACCGGTATTCAATAAAATTGTTGAAAAGGAATTGAAGATACAAGGTAACAAAATTGACGCTAAGTCAATAGGCATTGTATATGCATGTGTATTGGATGTAAGGCACTGGGTTTTCAGCAAGATCGTTTATGCCGATGAAAGCATTGTGACATTTACCTTACACGACCGCATGGAAAATTACCTGCAGGAGCCTGATGAGTGTGAGTGCAATGAGTAGTTGTGGTCCTTTAAGTAAAATTGTGGATAATATTTACTGGTCTGAATGAGGAACGTTGACAAAATAATTCCTAAGATATGGGGCAGTTATTTTTCTTTTTTTCAAGGCGGGAAAACCGCGAATAGTCGAGCTATTTAAGGCTTTTCCGAACGCAGAAAAAATGGAAAAGATCCCGATAGCTATCGCATATGCGTCAAGCTAAGAACAAAAAAAAGCATAAAATTTGCAAGTATAGGGCTTTTTAGCCTGTTTCTGAATAGCTACTGTGATAGAAAATGAGGGCTACGGTACACTTCCCCTCTGGAGAGAGGGGTTAGGGTGTGTCTGTTGAGAAAATTGATGTATCTGAAGATACGCCTATACCTTAAAACGCTTTACTGGTAAGCATTTTACCAATTTATTGCATTTTTTACCTTGAAGCGTATGCGATAGCTATCGGGACAGATTGTAGGAATTATTTTGTCATCGTTCCTGAATTACTCTTCACCTCTCAGCAGCCCATAATGCACATTATCTACCAGTCCTGAAGGAATCCTGTAATTTTGCCGCAGTATGCCTTCAATTTTAAATCCGTTTTTTTCTGCAATTTTTCTGCTGGCATAATTATCTGTTGAAGTAAGAATAAACAGTTTATTCATCTTTAAAGTATCAAAACAATATTTGATCAGTGCCGACAATCCCCTTGTCATTATGCCCTTCCCTTCCATGTCTTTATCAATGAAGTAAGCTAATTCGCATTTAGGCACCCACCAGTCAAGGTTTTTTAAAATAAAAAGTCCCTGCAGTCGTTTGTTTTCATCTTCAATTACGAAACTGTAATGTTCTCTTTTATTAGCTTCGGCAGTTTTCTGCTTAATGTAATTTTTACAGGTTTTAAGATCCGTTATTTCTCGTGAAGTTACGGGGAAGTAATCCCGGAGGCGTACCCTGTTGCGGTCAATCAATGTGAGGAACTGCACCTTGTCATGCTCTTGAATCGGCCTGAGTATAAAGTTATCGAATTGGATGGTCATGGGAATAGCTGATTGGCAAAGGTAGGCGATAGTGAATTAATGAGCTATAACAAGGTAGGTACAGGTGCATTTCAAATTTTCGCATGGCAATAGATTCAATTCCATTGTTGAAGTCCGGAGGACTTCAACGTGAATAGCCGCCGGTGAAACCGGCGGAATATAGTAGTCAACATCAACCCCGGAGGTGGTTGAATGTGGTGTGGGATACTCCAATGACCGAATAACTTCACGACATTCCACCCAGCGAACGATCTCTTTATTTGCGAAAATTTGAAATACACCCGTAGGTACATAAAAAGCCCCAAACAAATTCTATTGTTTGGGGCTGGTGTTAAGCTGAATATTATTTATGGTATTGTAACAACCGGAGTAACTGCTTTTACTTCTGTTTGTATTACTGCTTTCTGATGTCCTGCATCATTCCTGTGCAGGTTAGCAATGGTTGGCGCTATTACCAGAGCCACAATAGACATCAGTTTGATAAGGATGTTCATTGACGGACCGGAAGTATCTTTGAACGGATCACCAACGGTATCACCGGTCACAGAGGCTTTGTGGGGTTCTGATTTTTTGTAGAACATTTCACCGTTTATTTCCACACCTTTCTCAAATGATTTCTTTGCATTATCCCAGGCGCCACCGGCATTGTTCTGGAACATTCCCATTAATACGCCACTTACAGTAGCGCCGGCAAGGAAACCGCCGAGTACTTCGGGGCCAAGAATGAAGCCAACCAATAATGGGGAAATAATAGTTATTGCACCCGGTAGTACCATTTTCCTTAACGAAGCATTGGTGGAAATAGCCACACATTTATCGTACTCAGGTTTGCCGGTCCCTTCCATTATTCCCGGTATGGTACGGAATTGCCTGCGTACTTCTTCTACCATTGCCATTGCCGCCTGGCCGACAGCCCGGATAGCCAGAGATGAGAAAATAAATGGGATCATACCGCCAACAAACAATCCGGCAAGCACATCAGCGTGATAAATATTGATAGCATTATGTAAATCATATCCGTTCTTCTCAACTACACCAACATAAGCGGCAAACAATGCGAGCGAGGTGAGTGCTGCAGATGCTATAGCAAAACCTTTCCCGGTAGCAGCAGTAGTGTTACCAACCGCATCAAGAATATCTGTTTTTTCACGCACATCTTTTGGCAATTCACTCATCTCGGCAATACCTCCTGCGTTGTCAGCAATCGGGCCGAAAGCATCAATGGCGAGCTGCATGGCTGTGGTCGCCATCATGCCTGCTGCGGCAATTGCTACCCCATATAATCCGGCACAGGCATGAGCCCCATAAATGCCCGCGGCTAATACGAGGATTGGTAAAAAGGTGCTCTCCATACCAACAGCAAGTCCTCCGATAATATTGGTTGCGCTGCCGGTTGACGACTGACGAATAATACTCAATACAGGACGTTTGCCCATGGCTGTATAGTATTCTGTGATCATACTCATTATGGTTCCCACGGCGAGGCCAACCATAATTGCACCAATCACGCCATTTTTAGAGAAATGAATATCTCGTAGTGTCATGTCATCAGGAAGCAGGTAAGTTACCAGGAAAAAAGCAGTGATAGCAGTAAGTACTATAGAACCCCAGTTGCCCATATTCAAAGCATTCTGAACGGCTTTGGTACTCAAACCTGCTTTGTCGGATATCCTTACAAATAAGGTGCCTATAATTGACAACAAAATACCTGTACCTGCGATCAGCATAGGTAACAGTATAGGTGCAAAACCATTGAATTTATCAGGTGAAATAGTCTCCTGTCCTAAAACCATTGTGGCCAGTACCGTAGCAACATAAGAACCGAAAAGGTCTGCACCCATACCTGCCACATCGCCTACATTATCGCCAACGTTATCGGCAATAGTTGCGGGGTTGCGGGGGTCATCTTCAGGAATGCCTGCTTCTACTTTACCTACCAGGTCAGCCCCTACGTCGGCAGCCTTGGTATAAATACCACCACCTACACGTGCGAAAAGCGCAATACTTTCAGCCCCTAGTGAGAAACCGGTCAGCACCTCGATAGCTAGTTTTACATTATCGGCTAGTGCTTTATCTGCCCCATAAATAGCATCTGGTGCCATATGGAAAACACCGGGTGCGAAGCGCATCAATAAAACAATGAACAGGCCGCCTAAGCCAAGTACAGCCAGGCCGGCAACGCCAAGCCCCATTACCGAGCCGCCGCCAAATGAAACAGCGAGGGCTTTGCTAAGGCTGGTACGGGCTGCATGTGCTGTGCGTACGTTTGCTTTTGTAGCAATCCGCATGCCGATGAAGCCTGCCAGTGCACTAAAAAATGCGCCTATAATAAATGCAACGGCAATAAGCCAGTTGGAACTGCTATATCCCATAACAGCCAGTAACATGCCGGCGATCACAACAAAGTAGCCCAGTACTTTATATTCAGCTTTCAAAAATGCCATTGCACCTTCAGCTATATAAGCTGCAATTTCTTTCATCCGGTCATTTCCGGCTTCCTGCCTGGTTACCCAGGCGCTCTTAATGAATGTGTACAACAATGCCAGTATACCAAATGCCGGTACGAGGTAAAAAAGAGTCGTCATTTATTTAAATAGTTAAAATTTGAGTGTGCAAAGATATGCGTTTGGTTGGTAAAATCATACATGAATGAAAACGTTTTTAACCCTTTTTTAAATACCTGTATTTTAAATTAATTGATTGTAATGGCGCGTATTTCAAATAGAAACAAAACTTAAATGGAAAGATTGCTTCGGATTTACTAAATTGGCATTTCTTTCCTTAGCACTTTTTAGAATAACCATACTAAAATTTATCCCTTATGGACCAATGTCATTAACTTAAGAATCATAAAAAATGAAACAAGCCCTGAAAGGGCAAAATATAATAGCCGGGGGTGTAGCCCCCGGTACAAAAACATACGGGACATAGCCCTAAAAGGGTGAAAGCCATCGGGAGCAACTAAAAAGACAATTATTTTCAGATGAAAAAACGCTTTTGGCGAAATACGTTTATTATTATCTTTTTTATCCTTATAGCTGTTATTGGGGTTATTAATTATATATTAAATAAAACGACTGCTTCCCAATTGTTTTCCGATGTAAATGCTATTCCTAAGAATAAGGTCGGTTTGTTGCTGGGCACTGCAAAATACCAGGATAAGGCAAGGCATTTGGTTAATCCCTATTATCAGAACCGGATAGACGCAACAGTAGCTTTATACATGGCCGGGAAGATTGATTACATTATTGTTAGCGGAGATAACAGCACTGCCTATTACAATGAACCGGCATTGATGAAGGCTGACCTCATAGCGCAGGGTGTGCCTGAAGGAAAAATATACATGGATAATGCAGGCTTCCGCACCCTCGACAGCATCCTCCGCTGCAGGGATATTTTCGGGGAAGACCACATTACTATCATTTCTCAATCCTTTCACAACCAGAGGGCGCTCTTTATTGCCAACCATAAGAACGTCTCCGCAGTGGCGTTCAATGCTGCCTCCGGCGGTTCTTTATGGGACGAGATATCCCGTGAAAAACTGGCAAGAGTAAAAATGGTATTTGATCTGCTCCTCAATACCCAGGCTAAATACTATGGTGAAAGGATAGAAATAAAATAATCATAACAAACCGTAGTGAAAAAACTGATCAAACGCAGCTTATGGACACTGGCTATACTATTCATACTCATGAATGTTGTATCTGCTTTCCACGCTTATAAATTCACCCGTTTTTCAAAAACAGCAACAGTAAAAACAAAAGTTCCTGCCCAACTCTCCTTCGGGAAAAAATTGAGTGCGCTGTTTTTCGGTGTTGATAATCCCCGCCCTGTTAATAAGCAGGTTCCTGCCCATCCATACCAAACCATAAAGCTGAAAAGCAATAAGGAAATTGAGTGCTGGCTGATCACGGCTGATTCTTCAAAAGGAACGGTTATCCTGTTTCATGGTTTCAGTGCCTGCAAGGGAATGATGCTTGATAAAGCGGAGGAGTTTCTTAAATTGGGTTACAGCACCCTGCTGGTTGATTTTATGGGCAGCGGTGGCTCTGAGGGTTTACAAACTACTATAGGTTATAAAGAAGCGGAGGAGGTTAAGACCTGCTATGATTATATACAAAGCACCGGAGCGCAAAGAATCATACTCTTTGGCACATCCATGGGTGCAGTGGCCACTATAAAGGCTATTAATGACTATCAGATAAAGCCTTCCTGTATCATCATTGAGTGTCCTTACGGAACTATGTATAAAACAACCTGTTCCCGGTTCAGGCAGTTGCATGTACCTGCTGTTCCATTAGCCGCTTTTCTTGATTTCTGGGGTGGGGTAGAGAACGGGTTCAATGCATTTTCGCTGTGCCCTGAGGAGTATGCAAAAAATGTAAGATGCCCGGCCCTTTTATTATACGGTGCCCTTGATGACAATGTAAGCCGCTCAGAAATTGATATTATCTGCAACAACCTGCAAGGCCCCAAACAACTCAGTATCTATCCCCTTGCAGGCCACAATGATTACCTGAAAATGTACAAAAAGGAATGGGTAGCGGATGTGAATAATTTTTTGTTAACAATAGGTAGCCCTAATCAATAGGTGCGAAACAATTCAGTTCAATCTTCATTCTCCCACATAAATTTCTACAAAGAGGTAAATGCGTGGTCCCCCTTTAGGGCAATGTCATTAAGTTAAGCGTTTTGTCCGGTGTTGTGCAGTGCGATACCTACGGCATCGAACTCATTTTAGATTCATTTTACTATAAATGTTGGACCCTGTCGGGGTCGCCTCTCCTTAAGTCAATGACATTGCCCTTTAGGGGGGCAGGGGCTTTAAATAGCCGGGTGCCTCTTAAATTCCTTATTCCTGTCAAACAGGTAACGGTAAGTGCTCAGCCTGCGGCTGCGGCGGCTGCCATTACTCTCCGCAATATTGATCATTTTAGGATTGAAATCGCCTATCCATTGCATTTCGTATTCTTCATACTTTCCCATAGGTTGTATGTGATTCGCCATTTCAATGATCTGGTATGCATCCACACCCTTACCCTGGAATTCCGGGATCACCCCAAAGACCAGCCCTACAAACCGGTTGCATTTTCCAAAATGTTTCAGCCACAGAAATTTAAGTTTCTCATACCAGCCCAGTTTGCCGTTCATATGTTTGAAATACTGGTTCAGGTCAGGCAGGTTTATCCATATACCAATAGGCTGATCTTTATGATAATAAAACCAGATGATGTCTTCGTCCATAACCGGTTTCATGGATTTGAGCATTTTAAGGATTTGTTTTTCTTCAATTGTTTTGCCACCGCCATGACCAGCCCATGCTTTGTTATAGACGTAAGTAAAGTCCTTCGCAAATTGTTCCAGCTTGTTTTTCTTTATCATTACTGACCTGAAATCCGGGTCTGCTTTTATTTTTGCGTGGCGCTCAAAAAACTTATCATCCAGTTTATCCTTCACTACCATACCATAACAAATCTGGTTGAAGTACACTTTAAATCCATAATTTTCAAAAAGCGGCACATAGTATGGCGGATTAAAGTTCATACCATAAAGAGGCGAGTAATAACCCTCAACAACCAGTCCCCACCATTTATCCCGCTCCCCGAAGTTGATAGGCCCGTCCATGGCTTCCATACCCCGCTCCTGCAGCCATTTTTTGCAATAGTCAAACATGAAATTGGCCGCCCCCTGGTCATTGATACACTCAAAGAATCCTATCCCGCCGGTGGGTTGTTCCTGCTTATACTGCCTGTTCACAAAAGCAGCTATTCTGCCAATATACTTTCCATTGTCATCCTGCAGCAGCCACCTGCAGCATTCGCCCCGTTTAAAGAATTTATTCTTCTCCGGGTTAAAGACCTCATCAATATCCTTATCCAGCGGGCGGATCCAGTTAGGGTCGCCCTTGTAAATATCAATAGCTATCTGTAAAAATGCCTTTTTATCAGCTGCAGTTTTTATTTCATGCATTTGCATAGCCTGCAAATTTAGTTGATTGGTTGATAAGTTGATTGGTTGATATGTTGATTGGTTGATAGGTTGATAGGTTGATAAGTGATAAGTGATAAGTGATAAGTTGATTGGTTGATAGGTTGATTGGTTGGGTTTTAGATTTTTTTATTCATCGTCAAATACAAACAGCGGCTATCAGCCGCCATTTGCAATATTTCATTCGTCACGTTCCAGGACATTTTCACATTTTCACATTTCCCTATTTTCTCATTACCTCACCACCGTCTCCGCTGACTCCCGTTATGCCTCGAACTCGCCCCTGCAACGGCATTCGGACGGTGGACCACTTCTTTGTTCTTTGGCAGATTGATCTGCACCTTGCCCGTTTGTTCCATAGGGTAGGGGTGATTATCTACCACCGGTATCTTCTGCGATGTTATCTTCAGTATGTTCCTCCAGTCCTGCATTTCCTCCTGGTCGCAGAACGACATGGCGGTACCGCTTGCTCCGGCGCGGCCTGTGCGGCCTATACGGTGCACATAGGTTTCCGGCACTTCCGGAATCTCGTAGTTGATCACATGGCTCAGCAGGTCCACATCTATGCCTCTTGCGGCAATGTCGGTAGCTACCAGCACACGGATTGCCCCATCCTTGAAGTTACCCAGCGCGCGCTGACGGGCATTCTGGCTTTTATTGCCATGTATGGCTTCCGCCTTTATGCCTTCTTTTTGCAGGTCTTTAACCACTTTGTCGGCGCCATGCTTGGTGCGGGTGAATACCAGTGCATTCTTAATGGTCTTCTCTTTAAGCACATGCAGCAGCATTTGCCTTTTATCCTTTTTATTGGTGAAGTACACGCTTTGCGTCACCATTTCGGCGGTTGTGGCCGGAGGGGTCACCGCTACCATTTGCGGATGGGTAAGTATGGTATTGGCCAGCTTCTGGATTTCTGTTGGCATGGTAGCGCTGAAGAACAGCGTTTGCCTTTTCTGCGGCAGTTTGGAAACTACACGTTTCACATCATGAATAAAGCCCATGTCCAGCATGCGGTCGGCCTCATCCAATACGAAAATGCTGATGTCCGACAACCTTATATATCCCTGGTTCATCAGGTCCAGCAGGCGGCCGGGAGTAGCTATCAGTATATCCACGCCTCTGTTCAGCGCCTGTACCTGTGATCCCTGTGGCACACCACCAAAAATAACAGTATGCTTCAGACGCAGGTTGCGCCCATAGGCCGCAAAGCTTTCACCTATCTGTATGGCCAGTTCACGGGTAGGGGTAAGTATCAGCACTTTGATATGCTTTGGCGCCCTTTCGGCATGTGCGGCATCCAAAAGCTGTAATATGGGTAATGCGAAGGCTGCCGTCTTGCCTGTTCCTGTTTGTGCGCAGCCCAGCAGGTCCTGTTGCCTTAATACGATAGGGATAGCCTGTTCCTGGATGGGTGTGGGTTGTGTATAACCCTCTGTCTCGAGCGCCTTCAATAAGGGCGCAATGAGGTTTAACTCATTAAATGTCATTAATAAAAATTTAAATTCCTGCTATAAATTTTGGTGCGGAATTGGTTAAAAAAACTAACTGCCTGTGCCTTTGTCCGCCAGATAGCGGACCTGCAAGGTGTGGTTCACAAGCTAAATCAAAAGATATGAAACACGCGTTAAAATGCAAAGATAGGATTAAATAAGGGATATTCCTATTTTTAGTCGTTAGTCGTTAGTCGAAAGTTCGCGGGTTGGGTTTTGTGATAGGTGGTCTGGGGCTGTGTCATTGACTCAAGGAAGCCTGAGAGGCTTGAATGTGAGTAGCCGCCGGTGCAACCGGCGGAAAACAAAAAAATGGTCCAACCCAGAATGGGTTGAATGTGGTATGGGAAATACCAAAATCCTTATGTCAATGACAGGGGGCCGGGCTGTGTTACTACTATTAGGTTTCAGTGGCCATAGCACGCTTGTACCACATATCTTTATTGAGCAATCCCCCCAAAATCCGAAACCGAAACTGGTTTAAGACTTCCAGTCTTAAATCCCCAATAAAACGAAGGTCTGCGACCGGCAGCCCGTATTCCATCGCCGAATCAAGGTCTACGCAACACTCCCACCCTATGGTGAGCAATTGCCGAACCATTAGGGGGACAGGTTGAACGAGGCGACGGCCGAGGTCAACCAGGGGTGGTCCACTCGCGCCTACGGAACATCACCCTCTCCTTCGGAGTGAACGCAAGTGAACGAGCGTAGCTATCGGGGTGAGGCCCCTACCGTTTCACAAACTTCTCCACCTTTACTCCTTCAGCACCACGCAAAGTAATGTAATACAAACCCGGCACAAGACTCTTCACATCGATGTTTGTTTGCGGTACAATTAATTGTTGCTGTGCAATTACTTGCCCTACGTTGTTTGTAATTGTGTACGACGAGTAAGCGCTTTGTGCGATATTTATAACAAGTATGTCCGCTGCAGGGTTTGGATAAATTTGCACTTTACTGTTATCCTTTACTACAGCCACCCCATTTGGTATTCCAATAATGTCCTCAACCGTATTGGTCTTTACAACCCCATTATCATCAAAATATATTCCAGCATGATTGAATACTGTGGTACCATCAGGCAAACCATTATTCGTATTAATGGTAAATCGTACCATCCCGTCGCATTGTCCATGATGCGAACTGTCTAAAAGGTCAATATTCGGGAAGTCAAATTTCAGTACGTTATGCACACCGGTATGAAGCATTGTCGTATTCATGGTAGCCGATGAGGCGAGAATCCGGAACGATTTAGGATCAACATTATCAGACAATGAATCCATAATGTAAATATTAAAGGCAGTATCATTACCCACGTTCTCAAACCCTATAGTATATTCAAGCTGCGTACCTGATGGTATATACCCACTGGGCTTTACAAACATTTCATTTGGATCACAACTTGCTCTAACCGTGTCAATTATTAACATAGTATTGTTGACCGGATTTATGTCGCCGGTTATTGGTGTTATTGTCACATATGTTTGTACAGTATCACCGGCGGACAATAGCGCTGATAATGGGGCAAAGTTTGCATACCAAAGTTTTATAGGATGCTGCATTGTGTTTAAAGCTAAACCAGTAAAATCCCACGTAATCCTATTGCCGGAAATTGAAGTCGGAGTAGGATTTCCCCACGACTGAAAATTATACTTTGGGCTGAAATTAACAGTAACAGTTGCATTGGTTGGAGTACAACTATTATTAGACAAATAGATATTACCCACTTGGTCATGCCTTCCGGTTACACCTATTGCATCTTTTATTTCGAGATCAAAACCAGAACTAGTGGCACAATCAAAACCAATATTTTTCGAAAAATAATCGCCAAAAGCAGAATTTATCGTATCAGATATAATACCCGAAACCGGGCAGGATGTTGCCTGGCCGGAAGGCGACACTGTTTTAAATGTATATATATCGCCTGTAATTCCATAGATGTTGAAGTTGAAGCTACTTGTAGCAGACACAGTATCGATAGTAACGTTGTTGGAATCAATCTGAACAGTCGACGGATTTAAAAGATAATCTTCCCCACTATCGAATACGCAATTGCTGTTTCTGTCAAAATACAAATTTATAGTGGCGAGTGATTTTATTTTCCTTATCCGGCTGTCGCCGTCAGCAATATACATATTATTAAAGCTGTCAATTGCCATGCCTGCTAGATTAAACCCTGCTGTGTATGCATAGCCCATGTCACCGTAAAAGACTCCGTAGCTGCCACCACCACCCGCAATGGTAGTAATGATACTGGTGTTTTTATCAACCTTTCTTATCCGGTAGGTATATGCATCCCAGATCATCAAATTCCCGGTATTGTCTAAAGCAATTGTTCCCGGCGCATACAATTCAGCTAATGTTGCCTGCCTTCCGTCACCCGTAGAACCTAAAATTCCGTTGCCGGCAATCGTTGATATTATTCCGGAAGTATTTATTTTCCGTATTCTTTTGTTTGCATAATCTGCAAAAAATAAATTCCCCGAGTTATCAATTACAAGTCCTGCTGGGCTGTTTATATTTGCCGAAGTAGCTGCAGCACCATCACCACTAAAACCCGATACTCCGTTTCCTCCAACAGTGCTAATTATGCCTGATGGGTTTATCTTACGAATTCTATTGTTTGAAAAATCAGAAAAGTAAACATTCCCGCTTCCATCAGCGACAATACCTACCGGGTAGTTTAATTTAGCTGAAGTAGCTGCAATACCATCTCCATTGTATCCGGCAACACCGGTACCTGCAATAGTTGTGATGATTCCTGCAGTATTTATTTTCCGGATTCTGTTCTTATCTACACAGTAGATATTGCCTGCGTTGTCAATTGATACTGCGGCCGACACCAACTCTGCAGCAGTCGCCGACCCTCCGTCCCCGCTTGATGCAGGAATCCCATTTCCGGCAATGGTAGTAATAATACCTGCAGGAGTTACCTTTCTTATCCGGCATCCCGTTGAAATATAAACGTTCCCAGAGTAATCTACAGCAACATTCCCCGGGGTATCCAGTTGTGCCAATTTGGCCGGGCCACCGTCACCACTATACCCTTGCACGCCAGTACCTGCGAATGTATTTATGACTCCGTTCTGTGCAAAACACACTTGCCGGGAAAACAACATTCCTCCTGCTAAAACAAACAAAAAAAGCATCTTCTTCATAAAAGCCTATTTAAAAAGGTGTTAAATACTGATAATATACTAGGCGGCATTCAATTTTGTTTTCAATATAGATAAGATAGGAAGGAATTTTCACTAAACACATGCACCAAGCAAATACCCTGCAAAACCGGTAATGTACGCTTAGATATTTAATTTTTAAGTAGTTGCATATCTATAGACGGTCTGAATTGCTTTTTAGTTAGTAAAATGGAAAACTATTTTCCACTGCCTCTGGTCGTAAGCGTCTCGCTTCGTCCTCATATACCAAAGTCCCTATTCTGAAATAAAGCGTGCATCCTAAAATCCCCTAATCCAATAAATCTTAGTTCAGACTAATATGTTCCAAAACCCACCACAAAAAACACTAATACCGGCACTTCACGCCAACCACCAGAACAAATAACATATACCACACTAATTTCCAACCACATAACCACAAAAAAACCTTCTGGCATAAGCGCCATACAGTCTATGACAGACAGCATACTGTACTATCATATATTGTATATTTTTTAATGTCAAATATTTAATTCAACTTTGTCCGCTAATTTTTTTTAACCAGTAAATCCCAATCAAAATGAACCCCAATCACAGTCCAAC
>CAIMDZ010000180.1 GCA_903839875.1 uncultured Bacteroidota bacterium | reverse complement strand
CAGTTCGGCCTGAGCGTGCTCTATGCCGTGGTCGCCTGGGCCGTGCTCACGCCCTTCTACATCACGGCCGTTTATTACATCGCCCTGCCGATCACCCGGTTATATACCTGAGATAGAAAAACAAGGCACCCATGTAATGGACGACCAGTATGGCTTTGTAACGCCGGCTGTGAATGGCGGTATCTGTGTTTATGGCTATACTGATGAACTGGGTATTGTAAAGTGCGGCATAGAAAAAGCATGGAAAGAAGGCAAAACAGATTTCCAAAAACCCATTTCGTGTCATTTATTTCCTATCCGCATCATTGAGCATAAAGGGTATGAGTCGCTGAACTACGAGCCACGTGAAACGCTGTGCAAGCCCGCCTGCAAGCTGGGCAAGCTATTGAAAGTACCGGTATATGTATTTTTGAAAGATGCGCTCATCCGCAAATACGGAGCTGAGTTTTATGAAGGGATAGAGGCGGTGGCGAAGAAAGTGAAAAGTCAAAAGTGAAAGGCGAAATGCTATTATTAAGTGCTACCTTTAAGAGAAAAATATTTGCACTTTTAGCTTTTCACTTTTAACCTTTGCCTTAGATTCAAATCCATCCCTGGTTATGCAGATACTTCGCTATCTGCACCGCATTGGTAGCTGCGCCTTTGCGCAGGTTGTCTGCTACAATCCAGCAATTGAGGGTATTGGGTTGCGAATAGTCTCTGCGAATACGGCCTACAAATACTTCATCCTTGCCTTCTGCATCTATTGGCATAGGGTAGCCATTCATGGCGGGATTATCAACAACAACAACCCCTGATTGATTGGAGAGTAGCTCTCGTATATCATTTTCGTTGAAATCCCTCTCCAATTCAATATTCACACTCTCACTATGTCCACCAACAACCGGGACACGGACGGTTGTCGCAGTAACTTTAATATTATTATCACCCATGATCTTGCAGGTCTCCAGCGACATTTTCATTTCTTCCTTAGTATAGCCATTATCCTGGAATACATCTATATGGGGTAATACATTGAGATCAATAATATGGGGGTACACCTTATGGTCATGACTACCTGCACGTTGTTCCATCAGTTCTTTTACTGCTTTCTGGCCGGTGCCACTTACAGACTGATAAGTACTTACCACCACCCTTTTTATACCATAGTTACGGTGTATAGGAGCCAGCACCATCACCATTTGAATGGTGGAACAGTTGGGATTGGCTATTATATAATCTTCCCTGGTAAGCACATGTCCATTTACCTCCGGTACCACCAGTTTGATATCTTCTTTCATGCGCCATGCCGATGAATTGTCAACCACCCTGCATCCTATCGCTGCGAATTTTGGCGCAAGTTCAAGAGAGATTGACCCGCCTGCCGAGAATAAAGCGATCGCAGGCTTCATAGCGATAGCAATATCCGCCGTTACCACACTGTATTCCTTACCCTTAAAAACCACCTTATGCCCAATAGAGCGTTCAGATGCAACAGGTATCAATTCCGTTGCCGGGAAGTTTCTTTCTTCCAGTATCCTCAACATAGTGCTGCCCACAAGCCCTGTGGCGCCTACAACTGCTACTTTCATTAGTATTTAAAATTGAATTGCAAAAGTAAGGAATGTACCTGTATAAATCAGCGCCTTATGCCTGGTAGCTCATCATGAATTATTTCATCATTGAAAACATCAGGCATCACTAATTTGTCATCACCATTCTTAGCCATTTCTTGAAAAGCTTTTGCCCAGCCCTTTCTTTCAGGCAAACGTCTCATAACGCCAATTTTCCTGCGCTGTTTTAAGTTGCCTGTATTTGCAGATTTTGGGTATTCTTGCATTCTGCAAATTTACAAATTTTTCATGTTGCTGAAATTCGCATATTACTGTTTTCCATGTGATGGGTATATTCATCAGAGGCCTTAATTTATATCTGATCTTAATGCCATCGGAAGACGGGCATCTCCAGGATCAGTCAATGTTTTAAATTTTACCTCAGGAGGGGTTATCTTTTCAAGGTTGCATGGTAACGAAAAAAAATCCCATGCCTGCTGTATGGTTGTGGGTAAAAATTGCTCTTTACGAAACTGGAATATCTTCATTAAATAATTCTTTATGGTACTCGTGAAGGCAAATCTTAAACCATTCAGTAAATGATTCCGGAAGCTTTCTCATATCATTTTGCAATTGTTCCCGGCTTACATATTTCCATGAAGCTACCTCTTTGCTGTTGGGAGCTGGTATTTGTTCAGTTACTCCGGTAAATACATGGTCATACTCATATTCAATGAGCCCACTGTCAAGTTTTGCTTTATAAATAAAACTGAAAGATTCTTTAAGTTTACATTCCATACCCATTTCTTCAAATAGCCTTCGGTTAGCGGCATCAATAACAATTTCACCAGGTCTTGGGTGGCTGCAGCAGGTATTGGTCCATAGGTTCGCCGAGTGATATTTGTCGTCTGCTCTCTGTTGCAATAGCAGCTCTCCCTTGGTGTTGAAAATGAATACTGAGATAGCACGGTGCAGCCGGCCTTCCAGGTGTGCCTGGAGTTTTTCCATTACTCCTGTTTCGGTATCGTTTTCGTCTACTAGTACTACTTGCTCCATGGTGTAATAGAAAAATTAAAGAGTAATTACCAAAAGGTGGCCACGTCGTATTTTGTAATCATGCTGTCTTTTGTAACTAACTTCAGGCTATCAGCAATCGCCTGCGCAATAAGCAATCGGTCGAACGGATCTTTATGGTGAAATGGTAATGTGCTTAAAACCATAAAATGATCTTTGCGTAGCGGCAACTCTATAAGACCTGTATTGCTTATTATGTTAAAACAATCGTCCAGGCTAGTCACTATGTCCAAAGCGCCTAACGAATACTTTATAGTAATTTCCCAAAGTGAACAAGCACTGTAATAGCAAGTATTTGTGGTGTCAGATATTTGCGTTTTAGCACGCAAAGAAAGATTCTTATCATCAAGTATGGTCCATAGTAAAGTATGCGTATCAAGCAGGAAGTCCATAATTATTGATAAGGTTCAAAACCCGGAATAGGATCATCAAAATTATCCTTAATGACAATTTTGCCTTTTGCTAAACCCAGAGGACGCTTTGTTGCCTCTTTAGCTGGTATTTTTTTCTTTAGTCGCGCTATGAAATCAGCAGCCTCCTGCTTCATTGTTTCAGGCAGAGAGACTAGTTCTTTAAATAATTGGGCGTCCGTCATAATGCAATTTACAAAAAAAATCACTGTCGTCCGACAAAATCCAGAAAGGGCTTAAAAGGTGTGCGTAACAAATTGATTTACAATAGTTCAGTTTGTTTTTTGGCAAAGCAGGGGGGCGATACTATCCTGGGGTAAACAATGTGCTCTGTACTGGTCTCCGCT
>CAIMDZ010000179.1 GCA_903839875.1 uncultured Bacteroidota bacterium | reverse complement strand
AGCGGAGACCAGTACAGAGCACATTGTTTACCCCAGGATAGTATCGCCCCCCTGCTTTGCCAAAAAACAAACTGAACTATTGTAAATCAATTTGTTACGCACACCTTTTAAGCCCTTTCTGGATTTTGTCGGACGACAGTGCTACCAAATCATTAACTGCCTTTACCGATGCTACCAATCCGAAAGGAATTACAACGACTGTCAACATTGTGAAGCTAAGAGTAAAGGACCTGCCACCACCCAATGTTACCATAAACGGGGTTAGAAATGAAACCATAAGTCTTGTGGAATTTAAAACAAAAGGTGAATTGATAATAAATTCATTTGATGACGACCCGAATATCAAGTACCAGTTAGTGAAATACCAGTTCATGATACGTAAAAAGAACGGAGAATTAGTTGGGCCAATTGATGGTTCTCAGGCAATATTCAACAACCAGGAATCTGTAAGAACAGCCATCAGCAAAGCTGAAAGCGGAGACAGAGTCTATATAACGGATATAATCGCTACGGACAGAGGTGGGAATCATATACAGGTCGGGTTGGTATCCGCAATTTTAGAATAGGATGAAACAGGTATCAATTCCATACAAATTCAACAATCTTCATTTTATTTTTTACATTAGCCCCAAATATATTTCATGAAACGACCATGCTAAAGTTGATGATTAGCAATCAGAGGAATGATCCCGATAGCTATCGGGACTACTGATAGCCAAATTCTAAAGCTCATGGGAGTTCTCCCGATAGCTATCGGGAGCAATTAAAAAAACAAATTATCTTCAGATGAAAAAAGCATTTCAGTTGTTTGCGATGATTTCCTGCTGTATTCTTTTGTGGGGATGCCCTTATACATCAGATGTTCCAATCTCTAAACCAATAGCCCTTGATACCCGTTTGACCGGCAAGTGGGAACAAAAGGCCAGCGATGACAATTTATTTATGGTTTCTAAAGATGGGGATGAGTACAAGATCGAAAAGAAGGAAAAGAAATCAGGTAATGTGACAGTTTACAAAGCTATTTTGTCGGATGTGAAAGGAATTAAATACCTGAGCATTTATGAGAATGGCGGCACACCTTCTTACAGCCTTTATAAAGTGGAAGTAAGTACGGGAAATAACCAGGTAACCTTATCGGGAATAACGGAAAATGTGCAAGAAAAATTCACCACATCCGAAGAGTTGAAAGCCTTTATTGAAAAATACCAGAACCTGAGTTTCTTTTTTGATAAGGACGTTGAAGTTTATGTGAAGAAGTAGGTGGGGGACTCGTTAGTTAGCAACCCGCTCTTTCGGATTTGCAATCCGAAAGAGCAGCGAATCGGAATGAGAAAGGTGTAATTGATAACCGAACCCTGTGAACGGAGCGTCGCAACCGAAGTTTAATCGTGTCGATTCAGCTAAGTCCCCAATAATTTCTACCTTCGCGCCACAATTAGTTATTGCGCACGGCGATAACATATTAAGTAAAATTGATATTATGGCGGAACGCGTTTATGACAATATACTGCAAACTATAGGCAATACCCCATTGGTTAGACTAAACCGTGTGGTGGCAGACCTGCCTTGCAAGGTGTATGCCAAGGTGGAGACCTTTAATCCCGGCAACAGCATTAAAGACCGTATGGCTATTAAAATGCTGGAGGTTGCAGAGAAAGAAGGTAAGATAAAACCAGGTGGCACCATTATAGAAGGCACCAGCGGTAATACAGGTATGGGACTGGCACTGGCAGCTATTATAAAGGGTTATAAGTGCATTTTTGCCACCACTGATAAACAAAGCAAGGAAAAGGCAGACATTCTTAAAGCACATGGAGCAGAAGTGATCGTGTGCCCAACAAATGTAGACCCTGAAGACCCGCGCAGTTATTACCAGGTGGCGCGGAGATTGCAACGCGAGATACCTAACAGCTGGTATGTGAACCAGTATGACAACCTCGCCAACAGGCAGGCGCATTACGAACAAACCGGTCCGGAAATATGGAAACAAACAGAGGGTAAGATCACACACCTGGTGGTGGCAGCCGGCACAGGCGGCACCATAGTTGGCACCGGACAATACCTGAAAGAACAAAACCCCAATGTGCAGGTATGGGCGATTGATACTTATGGCAGTCTGCTGAAGAAATGGTTTGATACCGGTGAACTGGATATGGGTGAAGTACATCCATATGTATCGGAAGGATTTGGCGAGGACTTTTTGCCCGGGAACTATGACCACGATGCAATAGACCTGTTTGAAAAAGTAACCGATAAGGATGGCGCCCTGATGGCAAGGCGCATAACAAGGGAAGAAGGGATATTCATTGGTTATTCCGCGGGTTCGGTTGTGGCAGGGCTGAGGCAGTTGAAGGATAAACTGAAGAAAGACGACCTGGTTGTAGTGATCTTCCACGATCATGGCAGCAGGTATGTAGCCAAGGTATATAATGACGAATGGATGCTGGACCGCGGCTTCCTGGAGGTGGAGACAGTACGTGACCTGATAGGTGGCCTGGGCAGGCGCAGGCTTGTGACAATTGATCAGAACAGTAAAGTAATGGATGCCCTTGAACTAATGAAGAAATACGACATTGAACAAATACCTGTAATGCTGGATAATGAAATGACCGGCAGTGTCTCGCAGGCAGGGTTGTTTAAAAAACTGATTGAAGAACAGGATGTGCGCGACCAACTGGTTGGGGATGTAATGGATAAACCAATACCTCTTGTAGACCTCGACACTCCGCTGGAAAGGCTTACCCACTTTATTAACAAGGATAATGGCGCTGTGCTGACGCGGGATGAAAGCGGACAGTATAACATACTTACCAAGTATGATATATTGAATGCGTTTAGTAAGGGATAAGCCCCCCTCCCCCCCCGAGGGGGAGTTACTGCGCCAAGACATTGAACTTCATCTAATAATTTTGCAAATGGCCGCGTGTTTATTTAGTAAGGTGTGTTTGCTTCAAAGATTAAATACCAGCTTGTAACCGTGCGTAATTTCAAAGAAGTAATTGTAGATATGGTGAAGAAGCCGCCGATGCTGTTTCCGCTGGTGGGGTTGTTTCATGTTCTTTGGCTCGTTTATACGGTATGGACATTCAGGGATGTGCCATTTCCCGGAATAACCTGGCTGGAAGTAGTTTGGCTGTTAGCTTACACCACTTTCTGGCTGGCAGCCTGCGACCTGCGCAAATGGGGTGCAATAGGATATATTGCGCTTGCAGTAATTAATACCTCTATTTATTTTCTGCAGGGAAAGCCTGCACATACTACAGATTATTTAAGCAATCTGTTCGAACTTGATGTTTTGTTTAGTTTTGGCCTTTTGTATTATTTCAAAAAGTTCAGGTAACTTATCAGATGTGCCACACCGTAGAGGTGTGGCACATCAATCCGAATTTGAATGAAAAAAACATTCAGAGATATGATGGGCAAAGAAGTGGAACTGAATTATCCACCAAAACGTATCATATCCCTTGTGCCTTCCCAAACTGAATTGCTGTATAACCTTGGGCTGAATGAAGAGGTAGTGGGGATTACCAAATTTTGTGTGCATCCTGAAATATGGTTTAGAAATAAAAAGCGTGTAGGTGGCACCAAGACACTTAGCATTAACACTGTGAAAACCCTGCAGCCTGACCTCATCATTGCGAATAAAGAAGAGAATACAAAGGAACAGATAGAAGAATTATCAGCGATGTATCCTGTTTGGGTAAGTGATATTCAGACCATTGATGATGCCCTGCATATGATAATCGAAGTTGGCAGGTTAGTTAACAAAAGTGAGGAGGCAGAAAGCATAGTACAAGAAATTTCAAATAGTTTTTTAAACCTTGGCAAAGCGGCCGTGTCAAAACGTGTGGCCTATTTTATCTGGCGGAAACCCTGGATGGCGGCAGGCGGAGATACTTTCATCAGCAACATGATAGAACGAATTGGCTGGACAAACGTTTTTGCAGACAGGTTACGGTATCCTGAAATAAAGCTTGAAGAATTATGCAATGAAAGTGTAGACATAATTCTCCTGTCATCAGAACCGTATCCGTTCAGGGAATTTCATTTTGTGGAGATAAAGGCCATTTTGCCTGGTGTGGAAGTAAAACTTGTAGATGGTGAAATGTTCAGCTGGTATGGCAGCAGGATGAGGCTGGCTGTAGACTATATTGGTAAGTTATTTGGTTGATTTGTCGAAAGTTTTTACATTTATATGCGTTTTTGTTTTTATTTATTAATCAAATTTAAAACTATAATTTTATGAACAGGAAATACCCCTTATTCGTTTTTGCTTTGATAACATTTTTGCCGCTTACGCTCTTTGCACAATCGCTGCAAGGCGACCAGGAACTTTCGTTAAGCTACGGCAGAAAATCAGGTACCGAGATCCTTAAAAACTTCCATGATAATCCACCAACACGTGACCGGGGGCAGTTTAATTCGAAAGTCTCAACTACCGGAAATTACTTTATTACCTACAGGAAGGCCTTTACCGATAAATTTCTGCTTGGATTGACCGCTGGAAGTGAGTCGTTCGCTTATGATAAGTATTATAACGAGAACCCGTATAAAACATTTATCGCTCATTATAATGTCAACATTACTACAGTAGCTGTTGAGTCGAAGGTAATTTATTACAACGGTAAAAAATTGCGTCTTTATGGATTTGCAGGACTCGGTGCGAGGCTTTATTCAGAAAAATCAACTCCCGCTCAATCATTTGATGGAATAGGCGGGAAGGTTTTTTTTAATACCCAGGCAACACCACTAGGCATATCTTTCGGTAAAAAGCTTAGCGGTTTTCTTGAAGTGGGTTTAGGATACAAAGGGTTAATAAATGCAGGTGTGACCTACCGGATTTGCAGGAAATCCCATGTGAAAGAAATTGAAGAAAAATAAACTTATTGCCTAAATTTACGCAATGAAACAGTTTATCATCTTATTCCTGTTTGCATTGCCGGTTACAATCATATCCTGCAGTAGTTCCAGAAAGTTAGCTGTTGCAGACAGCAAGGATGCGCCTAAGGTAATAGGGCCGTATTCTCATGCCATAAAGACCGGCAAACTTATCTATACTTCCGGGCAAATAGGATTATCACCTGTAACGAATACACTCGTTGGCAGTGATATAGCAACCCAAACCAGCCAGGCATTGGAAAACCTGAAAGCAATTCTGCTGGAAGCAGGATCAGATCTGAACCATGTTATTAAGGTTACTGTATTTCTGAAAGACCTGAATGATTATGCCAAGGTGAATGAAATCTATGCGGGTTACTTTAATGAAATAAAACCAGCCCGGTCGGCAGTGCAGGTGGCAAGGCTGCCGAAAGATGCATTGATAGAAATAGAATGTGTAGCGACTATGAAATAAATATCATTGTTGTTTGCCTTGGCCTGGAAATTATCCGGGGAAACGCTCGCCCAATAAAATTATTGTGTACGCAATAACTACTTTGGCGAAACGTTTTTTTGAAAATATCCCCTGTATGATAAAATATTGTTTTTGCCTGATTGGCGTCATTTCCATAGTATTTATGTGTTCCTGTAAACATGAAAAAAAGTCAACGGTTATACCTACCCCGGTTGACTCACCAATTGTTTACGAAAACTTTACAGAATTAAAACCCGGCAATTACTGGATCTACCAGGATTATTTGATTGATAGTGTTAACGGCGGCGCTACCCATCCGCAAGGCACCTATGACAGCGATTATGTGGAAAAAGACACTGTTATCAACGGCAATACCTACCACAAATTCATGGATGTAGCTTTTCTATCAGGCCCTAACTCCTATAACGTCTATTTATTGCGGGATTCACTTAGTTATACGGTTAATTCTGCGGGCAAAATATTATTTTGTTCTACCAGTCCTACAGCCGTTTTCAACACCTATTTATACGCAAATCCGCTTGCGGGCGTTGTTGATACAATTACAGTAAGTGAACAAATGGGCTTTGCAGACTCTATGGTTACAGTGGATGCAGGAACGTTTAAAACCAATACTTACAGAAAGATCTATTATTTACCACTACCCCATTATTTCTTCGGACCAACTCGTGAATATGACCGCACTTATGCTAAGGGAGTTGGACTGATAAAGGAAACAACAGGGTGGTTTATCATGGACCCTCAAATCTGGGAACGCAGATTAGTGCGATATCATATCCAGTAAATTAGGGCATGGATAGGTTCTAAATAATTCTTTTGACAGATGGTTTAATCCCAGGCTGATCCAGTCCAATGAGGTGAATAATGCCTGGCGTGGTACCAACCCTTATTAATCCAATATCGATTTGCATTTGCAGGGCGCACGCGCCAGAGATAGTACCCCATTCAATCAGCAATTCCCAGTCAATGTGGGGAAAATGCTGCTTGATAGTCCACAGTTCTGACAAAACGCATAACTGGTGATTGGACGCAAGGCTGTCTGTACCAATGCAAATGCTCGCACCTTCACTTATCAGCATATCAATATCCGGAAGACGGTTCTCAATATAGAGATTAGCATTAGGGCAGAGGCACCAATGCGTTTCATCGAACCGTTTTCTCGCGAATTGCACATCCTTCCTTTTTGTATAAGTATTATGAACAAAGACAACTGAGTGTCCTACAGAAATATATTCGAGGTACGTCTGTATCGATGATTTACCAGATGGTTTAAACTTACGGTCATCAATACCCAGGGAATGCAGCAAATCGGGTATTGCTCCTTTCTTAGACTTAAAAAAACGGTCTTCGTCACGGCTTTCCTGGTTGTGTATGGCAATAGTGCTTCCGAAACTGTGCGAATTAATCTTCCTGAATAAAGTTTCAGATACCGAGTATGGTGCATGAGGCACAATAGACTGTTTCAATTCTTTAAACGCAGAATCCTGCGCCTTAAATGTTCCGTAGGTTTGAAGTGCATATTCAAAAGCTTTTGGCGCATGTACATCACCAAATCCAATAGCCTCAACGAAAGTATGGCAATGCATGGCTCCAATGGCGCGCACGTCAATCGTATCAGTTGTATTGGCTATATCACCTACCGCAACCACACCGTTGCGATATAGTTCATTATATCCTGCAAAGCGCGCTGCTTTTTTCTGTTCGTCGGTAAAGTCGTTGCGGTGTTGTGGTATGTTTTTCAAAAATGGGATGAGCCCGGTATGTTCACCTACCACGCCTTTCATATGCGACAGTTCGAGGTGGCAGTGAACATTGACAAAACCAGGCGCTAAAACGCCTTCATAAAAGACCGCCTCTTCATTCGGGCCGCTTTGAACAGAAAGAATTGTACCATTATCGGATACTTCTATTACAGTACCCTCCGGCAACCAGCCTTGTCCGTTATGTATTTTATTCGCAGTTAGAAAAGGCATAATAACCCAAAACCCCTAAAGGGGCTTCCCCATGTTATAGATTAAAACTTCAAAATTACAATACACCTTTAAGCCGCTCTATATACCAACAAAAATTGTTTTCTATAAAAAATAATTTGTTTAATTATTTTAGTTGCCCCATGAGTTGAACTTACGCCTGATGCGTGGTTTCCCCTCAGGGGGCAGGGGTTTATGGGTTGCATTGGTATTAGCTCTCCCTCATCTTTTCCAGCAGTTCATTGAGCATTTTCGATTCAATCTCATTCAGACCTTTTATTTCTTCTGTAGCATTATCAATCACCTTATTGGCCTGTTCCAGCACGGAGATACCTTTATCAGTCAGAGAAACCAGGGTCTCTCTTTTATCTACTTTTGAAGTGGTCCTTTTCGCCAGTTTTTTTGTTACCAGTTTATCTATTATCCTCGGTACGTTTGAACTCTTCTCTATAATGCGGCTGCCAATATCCTTTACACACATCTGCTCGGGGTGCATCCCTTTCAGTATCCTCATCACATTATACTGCTCCATTGTAAGGTCATGATTCTTAAGCATTGTACTGAAACTATTTTTGAGCCAGTAGGCAGTGAACAGCACATTAATTGTAGATTTATGCTTCTCACTCGAAAACCTGTTAGATTTTATAGCTTCTTCTAATTTCATGTTGTAAATATAAATACAAGTGGCTAACCTTTTAATAAATTAGTGAAGATGACAAAATAAATCCTACGAAGTTGGATAGTTATTTTTCTTTTATGCGAGGCGCAAAATCTGCGAATAGCAAGCTATTTAAAGACTTTTGCAACGAAGCAGAAATGGAAAAGAACATTCAACTTGTAGGATTTATTTTGTCATCTTCACTTACCTGTATTATTATAGCATAATTTTCCTTGAAACTAAAAGTCACCTTATTATTCATAGCTTAAAACATAATAATACAATATATTGGTGTTTGTACCTATTATTTATTGGAACAATATTACAACTGAATAGCTAAATTTATATAAAAATATACAATGTATTAATGGCAATAATATCCCGAATAACTCATTTTCAGCTCAAAACTGAACACTATTGATAATAACAATCCCAATCACAAATTCCCAACCACTAATTCCATGCCCATCATTTATGACATCCAACTAAAAACACTACCTTGCACCCTTTATTTATTTTCAAAAATAATTGTATGCAACAGGTAAAAAAAGGGGATAAGATAAAAGTCCACTACCATGGAAAACTGACAGACGGCACTACATTCGATAGTTCTGAAGGTCGCGAGCCACTGGAAGTTACCGCAGGCGTTGGCCAGGTAATCCAGGGTTTTGATGAAGCGCTGATAGATATGGCTATCGGGCAAAAAAAGACAGTGAATATTCCTGTTGTTATGGGTTACGGAGACCGCCTTGAAGATATGATCATGGAGTTCCCCATCACCGAATTTCCTCCGGAAATGAACCCCGAAGTTGGCATGGAGTTGCAGATGGGCGATAATTCAGGAAATGTCTTCCCTGTTGTCGTATTAGAGGTTCGTGAAGAAACTGTAGTACTTGATGGTAATCACCCCCTAGCAGGTAAAGACCTCGTATTTGATATTGAATTAGTATCAATAGGATAACCGGTCTTTACAGGCTGAACAAAAGTAATAATGGCACTTATATTCATGCTCAGTTCATTGATACTATTTCAGAAATAATGATGCCCCTTTCCAGGGGCATTATTATTTCTGATCAATATTTTATTATGGGGTAGATAAACGTTTCCCTGATATAAGGCAACTTAATCTTTCACTACTTTCAAAGTCGTCTTCCTGTTGCCAATGTTATCGTTCACCTGCAGCATGTAAACACCATTGTCATAGTGCATAATGCTAAAGGTTTGGGAACCATCACTGGCTACATCCCACACTTCACTCACAATTCTTCCGGTAACGTCCGATAATGTTACTTTATCATCTTTAGAAAGGCCTGAAACAGTGATCTGTCCGGAAGTAGGGTTAGGATAAACTTCAATGGTAACTGCAACCGGAACATTTTGTACACCTGTAGTTGAGTAAGTTTGCCGTACCTTCTCGTTGTTGGCATCCGCAATAAAAATGCTGCCGTATTTGTTGACGGCAACACCATATGGGTTAAACAGATTGCAACCGTTAACATAGCCAAAGTCACCCATAGCGCCGGGTGAGCCATTGCCTACATTGGTGGTAATAAAGCCTGTCTGGAAATTCACTTTGCGGATAACATTATTATTAGCATCGGCAATATACAGGTTGCAGGAGGTATCACATGCTAACCCGCGAGCATGGTTAACAGTAGCCAGGGTAGCAGAGCCGCCATCGCCTGCATAACCGGGTAAAGCGCCCATGTACCCAACATAGGTTGTAATGACGCCATAGGTATCTACCTTGCGGATCACATTATTGAGGTAGTCGTTAATATAAAGATTGCCTATTTTGTCAACAGTTACTGCATAAGGTGAATCCAGTTCAGCAAAAATTGCAAGGCCTCCGTCGCCAAAGTAGCCTGGATTACCGGTTCCCGCAACGGTGGAAATATGCCCGAATGTATCTATTTTGCGCACCACATGGTTACCTGCATCAGCTACGTAAAGGTTACTCTTTCTGTCTGTGGCAATACCCTGTGGTCCGTTAAACCTGGCAGTATCTGCCTTGCCGCCATCGCCGCTGTAGCCCCACTGAAGACCGTTGGTGCCACCACCGGCATATTTCGAAATGATACCCAGATTATTGACCCTGCGGATCACACTATTGGTTTGATCTGAAATAAGGAGGTTACCACGCCTGTCAAAAGCGATAGCACGGCCGGCAATTTTGGCGCTTGTACCTATTGATCCGTTACCGTCATTACCTGCAAAACCATTACCGGCTACAGTAGTAATAACATCATTCGGAAAGATTTTCCGCACACGGAAATTATTAAGATCCAGCACATACACATTGCCGTTAGTGTCAACGGCAACATCCGTGGGTCCCCGCAGCATAGCTCCGGCGGCGTTCAAACCATCACCACTGAAGCCTGCAACACCATTTCCGGCAAGCGTCATAATTTTCTGAACCTGCGCATCTGCCTGCAGAGAAAATAGTGCCAATGCAAAAATGAAAAGTAAAACTCTATAGTTCATCAGAAAATATTTGCCCAAATATAACATAATTTTTTTTCCCGCGAAAGTCCTTTAAAATATTAACCTGAAATGACTTAGATACCAGGTGACGGGTATCCAATATTACTTATTTACGGCCTGCACTTTTTTAGATAGTTTGGCTCATACCAGCCTACCCATTCAATTCCTTGAGACAGAGGGGGCGGAGGGTCGTGTGTCCATTTTCTACTGTTTGAGGGTTTTCGCAACCATATCTGCCAGCCGCTCTGCCCATATCCCATATTCCTTACCTGAAGGATGCAGTCCATCGCCGGCAACGAAGTCTTTATTATGGGCATTGAGCCGGGTACTTTCTGTTATTTCCAGGAACTGGCATTTATCATTGAGGGTTATCTCTTTGCAGGCGGCATTGTATTCATCTATTTCATGAGCTATCTTTTTTCCGTCCTTTCCTATGGCAAATGGGGTGGCGCCCCAATCAGGTATGGACAATACAAACACATGATCAGGTTTATTACCTGCATAGGCTATTGCCTGGTCCAGCAGTTGTTTGTATTCCTGCCGGTAGTTATCAAGGCTGCAGCCACGGTATTGGTTATTAACACCAATAAGAAGGGTCACAAAAGAGAATGTCTCCCGGATATTGTGCTCACGGATAGATGCCGCAAGCTCATCGGTTGTCCAGCCTGTTGTAGCAATAATCACCGGGTCCGCTACATCAAAATGCTGCTTGCGTAACAGGGCGGTTGTCTGGTGCGGGAAGTTATCGTGCATAGGCACCAGCTCACCTATGGTATAAGAATCTCCGAGTGCGAGGTATGTATACATGTGGTTGGGGAATTAAATGAGTATGAGTACCAAAGAAGTGCGAGGATGCCGATAGAAATGAAAAAGAATATTCCTTTCGAAAAGAACGGCGATCTTATTTTCTTTTCCATTCCTCTATCCTTTTTTTCATTTCATCCTGCGGTATCCCTTTTCCGTCTTTAATTTCTTTCCGCGCAGCCTCCACCTCTTCAATAAAAACCAATCGCTCAAATAACTGATCCAAATTAAACTCCTGCGGTAAATCCTTAATTACAATTTGCAAAAGATCTTTAGTCATAAATCTTCATGTATTACAAGTTTGTCAACAATCTCGCCCGATGATATACTCTAACAATAGAAACTTCATTTGCATTTATAACTTTGTAAATGATCCGATATTGTCCTTCTTGCAACTCGCGTATTGCCTGATCGTTAAATTCGGAAACAACCTTTCCGATTGGAATATGAGTTTCCAGAATCTTAATTCGGGCATATATCTTATTTACTAAATTTCCAGCATAAAATTCCGAATCCTGGGAGATGTACAAGTAAATTGAATTCAAATCCCTTAAAGCTTTCTTTGACAAACTTACCTTTGCCATCCGTCAATAATTTTCTTTACCTCATCCAGAGGAATGGTATTACCTTCTTCAATATCTTTTAACCCTTCCTCAACTTGCTCTATAAATATAAGTCTTTGAAATAAATCATCCAGATCAAAAGTTTGAGGTAAGTCGATAATTGCAGTCTCTAAAATTTCCTTGGTCATACATTTCGCATTTTAAACGCTCTATACAAAGTTACAAAATTCTTACTTTATAAACACCGTCTTAATATTCACAAACTCCCTAATCCCGAACTCCCCTATTTCCCTGCCATATCCGCTGTGCTTAATACCGCCAAAAGGCAGTCTTGCATCTGAATGAACAAACTCGTTTACAAAACAACTGCCTGCATCCAGGTATTCTGCTGCCAGCTTTTCGGCACGGGCTCGGTTCCTGGAAATGATACCTCCGCCGAGGCCATAGATACTGTCGTTTGCTATTCTTAAAGCATCCATTTCATCCTTTGCAGTAATAATGGCTGCAACAGGGCCAAAAAGTTCTTCGTCATAGGCCGGCATACCTTTCTTAACATTGGTAAGAATGGTAGGCGGATAATAAGCTCCCGGCCCTTCAGGAATGAATCCGCCACACAGCACTTTTGCTCCTTTGGCAATGCTCTTTAGTACCTGCGCATGTAACTGTTCGCGAAGGTCAATTCTTGCAAGAGGACCTATCTTGTTCTTAACATCCATAGGATCACCCCAGGTAGCACTTTTCATTTGTCCGGTATACCGCTTTTCAAATTCTTTCTGTACAGATTTAACTACTACAAACCGCTTAGCCGAAACACAGCTTTGCCCGCTATTCACCAGCCTGCCACGCACAGCGATCTCTACGGCAACATCCATATCGGCATCTACCAGTATAATATAGGCATCACTGCCTCCCAGTTCCAGCACTTGCTTTTTAAGGTTCCTGCCAGCCGCTTCTGCAACCTTACTGCCTGCCGCTGTGCTGCCTGTCAGGGTAACAGCCATTATTGCTTTATCACCTATAAGTGATTCAATACGCGATGAGGGCAACAATAAGGTTTGCAGCAATCCTTTAGGGGCGCCTGCTTTTCTTATCACCTGTTCAATCGCCAGGGCACACCCGCTGATATTTGACGCATGCTTTAATATCATAACATTGCCGGCCATTACTGCAGGCGCCATTGCACGGAACACCTGCCAGTAAGGAAAATTCCAGGGCATAATCGCAAGTACGACACCTAATGGCTGAAAGGAAACATAGCTTTTACGTGCATCTGTTTTTACAACCTTATTAGCAAGGTAGCCGGCCCCTTCTTTAGCATAAAACTCCAAAGTCTTTGCACATTTCTCTACTTCATCCCTGCTCTGCTGAATTGGTTTACCCATTTCTTTTGTTGCCAGTACAGCTAGTCGCTCTTTTTCTTTTCTTAGTTCTTTTGCAATGCTTCTTAATACAATAGCTCTTTCCTTAAAAGAACATCTGCGCCACTCTTCAAAAGTTTTCAGGGAATCTTTTAGGATGCTTGATACTTTCACTTCATCATAAATTTTATAGGCTGCAATTTTTTCGCCTGTTGACGGATCTATTGATAATAATTCTTCTGACATAGCGATGAATTTTATTGTAAAATTAAATAACCCTAACCAATCAAAAGGTTTTATAAATTTGCGGTTCACAATTATTAACTATTTACATTTTCAAATAGTACCTGATGACGACAGAAAAGATAAAATTCGGAACAGACGGATGGCGGGCTATAATAGCGCAGGATTTTACGGTATATAATGTAGGCCGCGTAAGCAAAGGGCTGGCAGACTGGCTGTTAAAAACAAATAATAAACCTGTTGTATTGATAGGCCACGATTGCCGGTTTGGCGGACAGTTGTTTACTGAGGCCAGTGCAAAAGTACTTTGTGCAAATGGTGTTAAAGTTATTATGGCCAATGTTTTTGTGAGTACACCCATGATTTCGTTGGGTGTTTTAAAAGTAAACGCCAGCCAGGGTGTGGTCATCACAGCTTCTCACAACCCCCCTTCCTATAATGGATATAAACTAAAAGGTGCACATGGCGGGCCATCCAGCCCTAAGGATATAGCTGCTGTAGAAGCGTTAATACCTGATGAAGTCGAAATGCCGACCCTACCTTTATCCTTTTGGGAAGAAAAAGGATTATTGGAATATGTGAACCTGGAAGATATGTATATTGATTACCTTAAAGAAAAATTCGACTTTGAGGTCTTATCCAGATCACCTTTTAAAATGGCCTATGATGCCATGTATGGAGCAGGGCAAAACGTAATAAGAAGGTTATTGCCGGGGGCAGTATTGATTCATTGCGACGACAACCCAGGGTTTCATGGACAGGCGCCTGAGCCGCTGGATAAGAACCTGAAGGAACTTGCACATACCGTAGCTACCACACCGGAAATAAAAATTGGCCTGGCTACCGATGGCGATGCAGATCGTATTGGTTTGTATGACGGAGACGGGAATTTCGTAGACGCCCACAATATCATTCTGCTGCTTATTCATTACCTGCACAAATACAAGAATATGAATGGCAAAGTGGTTATAGCCTTTTCAGTAACAGACCGGGTAAAAAAACTTTGTGCATATTATGGACTTCCGGTAGAAGTAACAGCAATAGGGTTTAAATACATCAGTGAAATAATGGTGCATGACGATGTACTGGTAGGCGGTGAAGAAAGCGGCGGAATAGCAGTAAAAGGCCATATACCGGAACGTGATGGAATTTACGACGGTCTCGTTCTATACGAATTCATGACCCAGTCAGGCAAAACTTTAAAAGAGTTATGCCAGGAGGTTTATGATATAGTTGGTACATTTTATTACGACCGGAATGATCTGCACATAGACAATGACAAAAAAAATGCAATCATTAAAAAAGCAAATGATGGAGGCTATGCAAAGTTCGGCAAATATGGTTTCAACAGGATAGAAACCATAGACGGTATTAAGTACCATCTTGACAATGGTGGCTGGATCATGCTGCGCGCATCCGGCACAGAGCCTGTGCTTAGAGTTTACGCCGAAGGAAACAGTAAGGAAGAAACTCTGGATATTCTGGCGGATGTAAAAAGAACGATATTGTAGCATTCATGATCGCCATCTTGTCATGGCATTTAAGAAATAGGTTCATTTACATGGCAGACTTCACGGTCTGCCATTTTTTTATTTACGCTATAAGACCACAAAAAACTGAGGTAGTTCCTTACGTACCACAAAAAAGCCGGAAACTTTCGCTCCCGGCTTTTCATTTCTTGTTGCGGCCTCGCTTTTATTGCTCAACCACCATATGGAATACCTTGTTTTCAGCACCCGCATGCAGGTTCAGTAGGTACATACCGTTAGCAACATTGATCATCTGAATTGTTTCATCAATTATGCCACCGCGTACAATAACCTTACCATGATAAACAACCTGGCCAAGCATGTCTGTTACTTCCAGACTTGCTTCCTGATCATCTGTGGTTCCAAGGTTACCTTTCAGGGTGAATATACCCTTATTCGGATTCGGAACCAGCCTGATGTCGGAAGGAACAACTGTCACAGGATGAACACCAACATTGGTAGAAAGAATAATTACATAGTTAGAGCCCGAAAGTGTACCGCATGAATTTGTCTTCGACACCACACAGCTTACTGCATCATTATTATTCAGACTTGCTGCAATATAAGTAGCTCCGTTTGCACCCGTTACCTGTGCGCCATTTACTGACCATTGGTAAGCAGGAGCAAATCCACCATTTGTAACAACGGCCGTAAATGTATCGTTGTAAACTACTCCTCCAACACTCATACCCTGGTTAAGCATTACTGTAACTGCAGGTGTAATATTATCCTCCACATGCATTGTAACATTGTTGCTTAATGCTGTTGGTGAAAGAACACATGCATAACTGCTGTTCATGGTTGCGAATACTATATCGCCTGTCATTGGAGAATAAGAATAGGTACTACTGATACCTGAATTCACACCGTTTACAAACCATGTAAATGTTGGTGAAGTACCACCCCATACTGCTGTTGGAGTAAAGGTTACAACAGTACCCTGGCAAACTGTATCATTTGGTGAAGGAGCAATGCTAACCATTGGCGTAACATTGTTCTTCACTGTCATGGTTATTGCATCAGTAGCTGTTGCAGGCAATACGCATGTTGCGTTGCTGGTCATTATCACACTTACTACGTTACCATTTGTTGGTATATAGCTATATGTGTTGCTTGTTGTACCCGCAGGCACACCGTTTACAGCCCATTGGTAGGTAGGTAAGCTTCCGCCATTGGTAGGTAATGCGGTAAATGTCACCATTGTTCCGGCACAAACTGTATCACCAACACCGGTGCTGATAGTCACACCTGGCACAACTGTAGGTATCACGGTCACCGTTACGCTTCCTGACATATTACTTGTGCAACCGGTAGTTGCATTGACCGCTACTACTGTATAAACTCCCGCAGGCTGCAAACCAAAGTTGAGCACACCGCCTACACCACTTAACGGGCCGCCAACAACAGAACCACCATTGTATAACTGGTAATTAACGCCTATGTCAGAATTGCCAAGACTTACATTAACACCCGCAGTACTTGCACAATAGCTGCCACCACCGGTAACATTATAAACCGTTGGTAGCGGACTAACCGTAATTACCACACTTCCGGTCATCAGACCTGTGCAACCTGTGGCAGTATTAGTAGCCATAACAGTATAAGTACCACCTGCTGTCTGAATACCAAAGTCAATTGCTGAACCGGTACCTGCAACCGGTGTTCCTGTTGCAACTCCGCTAAGCAATAACTGATAAGTAGTACCACTTGCAGAACCACCAAGTCCTACGTGAACACCAGTGCCGCCTGCGCAAATATTACCACCGCCTACCACTGCATAAGCAGTTGGGGCAGGATTAATGGCAACGATCGCAGAACCTGTCATTGTGCTGGTACAGCCTGTTGTTACATTAGTTGCAACAACAGTATAGGTACCTGCGATTGTTTGCGAACCAAAATCTATCGGTGCACCGGCCGGAGCGCCGGGTATAGGGCTTCCTACTGCTGAACCACCGAGGAATAACTGGTAATTAATGCCTACGTCAGTTGTATTTACACCTATATGAACGCCTGCTGTACCTGCACAATAGCTGCCACCACCCGTTACAAAATGAATTGCAGGTAATGGATTCACAGCTATAGAAGCGCTGCTAAGCATTGTGCTGCTGCAACCTGTTGTTGTGTTCGTTGCAACTACAGTGTAAACACCGGCAAGAGTCTGAGGACCGAAATTAAGTGAGAACGCAGTACCTGCCATTGGGCTGCCAATTGAAGTTGAACCGTTCATCAACTGGTAATTAACACCCATCTCAGAACCGCTTAGTAATACACTGACACCTGTACTGCCTGCGCAATAGCTGCCGCCGCCTGTAACTGTATAAATTGTCGGCAACAGATTGATGGTAATTGCAGGTGCTCCTGTCATATTATTAACACAACCTGTTGTGCCATCTGTAGCTACTACTGTATAGATACCCGGAGATGTATACAAACCAAAATCTATCGGGAACCCTGTTCCTGGCCATGGACTGCCAACAGGCAAACCGGCTAAGTACAATTGATATTGAACTCCGGTTGATGATCCGCTCAATGTAACATGAACTCCGCTGCCACCTGCACAGTAGCCGCTTGCGCTAACACCTACGTTAAACGCTGTTGGAAGTGCGCTGATGTTAACAGCCGCACTGCCTGACATGTTGCTGGTACATCCTGTTGCAGGATTAGTTGCAACTACAAAATAAGTACCAACGATAGTCTGTGATCCGAAGTCGAGGCCTGAACCTGTACCGGCAAGTGGAGCGCCAACCATTGTTGAACCTCTCATCAACTGATAATTAACACCGGTTGTAGAAGAAGTCAGGCCCACATGAACACCTGATCCGCCGGGACAATAGTTACCACCTCCTGTTACCGTGTCTATTATTGGTAATGGATTTACAATTACTGCCGCACTTCCTGTCATGTTGCTGGTACAAAGTGTACTTGCATTGGTTGCTACCACAGTATATGTTCCTCCTGCAGTCATAAGACCAAAGCTGATAGCTGATCCTGATCCTGGTACAGGGCTGCCTGCCGGAGCACCATTGTATAATTGGTAGTTGATGCCAAACTGTGAACCACTGAGGCCAACCAGGATACCTGCTCCGCCGGCGCAGTAACTGCCACCGCCTGTAAGAGAATAAACAACCGGCAATGGATTGATGACAACAACAGCGCTACCCGACATGGTGCTTACACAACCTGTTAATGCATTTGTAGCAACAACAGAATAAGTACCTGCAATCGTAAATAAGCCAAAGTCAAGCGGAGCGCCTGTGCCGGCAACCGGGCCACCAACAGGAGAACTGCTCATCATCAATTGATAATTAATTCCCGGATCGGAGGTGCTGGTTCCGATATGAACGCCTGTGCCGCCTGCGCAATAGCTGCCACCACCGGTAACTGCATATATGTTAGGAAGCAGGTTGATCATTACAGTTGCACTTCCGGTCATGTTGTTGGTACATCCTGTTACCGAATTGGTAGCAACAATAGTATAAGTAGCAGCTGCTGTCTGCAGGCCAAAACTGATAGAAGAACCTGTACCTGCCAGTGGAGTGCCTAAAGCAACACCATCCTGGTATAACTGGTAGCTGATAGTTGTGTTTGAACCGCTAAGACCTACTAGTACTCCTGTACCACCTGTACAATATCCGCCACCGCCTGTCACTGTATAGGCTGTTGGCAATGGATTGAGCGATACGGTAACAGTACCTGTCATATTACTTGAACAACCGGTAATTGCATTTGTAGCAATTACTGTATAAGTACCTGTCAGCGTTTGCAAACCGAAGTTCAGCGCCGATCCTGTACCTGCCATCGGGATGCCTGTTAATGTAACACCATGAACTAACTGGTAGTTGATACCTGAAGTTGAACCACTCAGGCCAACAACAGCGCCGGCGCCGCCTGTGCAATATCCGCCACCACCTGTAACAGTAAATGCCGCAGGTAATGGATTAAGTCCCACAACAGCAGTTCCTGTCATAAGTCTGGTACAACCTGTAGTGCCGTCAATAGCTACTACTGAATATGTACCAACAGCTGTTTGTAATCCGAAACTGATAGTAGTACCTGATCCTGCAACTGGTGTACCTACTGCTCCGATACCAAGATAAAGCTGGTAATTAACCCCGGAAGTGGAGTTAGCTAAACCAATATTAACCCCTGAACCACCAGGACAATAATTACCGCCACCGGTAACAACGAAGCTTGCCGGTAAAGGATTAATAGTAATAGCAACACTTCCTGACATGTTGTTGGTACATCCTGTAGTTGAGTTAGTTGCAACAACTGTATAAATCCCGGCACCGGTTTGCGAACCGAAACTGATAGCTGAACCTGTTCCTGTCACCGGAGCTCCAAGCGGAGACCCACTATACATTAACTGGTAAGAAATACCTAAATCCGAATTGCTCAGGCCAACATTAGAACCCGTTCCGCCTGTACAATATCCACCGCCACCTGTTACCGAATAAATAGTAGGAAGTGGTGTCGGATTAATAATTGCACTTCCATTCATATTTACTGAGCAGCCTGTTAATGTACTTGTAGCAATAACTGTATAAGTATCAATTGAAGACACGGTAATTAAACCAAAACTAATTGCAGAACCTGATCCTGCAACCGGAGCGCCGATCAATATACCTTCATCAGTATTAAATAATTGGTAGTTTATTCCTGTTGCAGAACCGTCAATCCCTACAGGAACACCTGTTCCACCTGCACAATAGCTGCCTCCGCCAGTTACATTATTAACCGGAGGCAACGGATTAATACTGATAACCACCGTACCTGTCATTGGTCTGGTACATCCGGTTGCGATATTAGTAGCTACTACTGTATAGATACCTGCACCGGTAAGGAATCCAAAATTAATCGAAGATCCTGTACCGAGAACAGGGAGACCAACAGGCACACCTGCCAGCATCAGCTGATAATTGAAACCTGAAACCGATCCGCTTAATCCGATAGTATCACCTGCTCCGCCTGCACAATAACTGCCTCCACCGGTAACTGTAAACAGTGCGGGTAATGGGTTAACAGTGATAAGTGCAAAGCTTGACATGGTGTTTGTACAACCTGTAAGCGGATTGGTAGCAACTACTGTATAGGTACCACCCACAGTATAGGTCGTGCCGAACGTAATTGCTGAACCCGTACCGGCTACCGGCAAACCTACTGTCGAACCGGCTAGCATCAACTGGTAATTGATACCTGCATCAGAATTACTCAAGCCTATGCTTAATCCTGTACCGCCTGCGCAATAACTGCCACCGCCGGTTACACTGTAAAGAACAGGTAATGAACTGATACTTACAACTGCACTGCCCGACATTGTGCTTACGCAACCGGTTAAGGTATTAGTTGATGTTACAGTATAAATTCCTGCGACTGTCATTAATGAACCAAAATTGAATGCAGACCCTGTTCCGAAGAAGGTTGCAACTGAGGACCCTGAACGAATCAGATTGTAAGTGTACCCAACCACAGAATTGTTCACCCCAATCGGAACACCTGTTCCGCCTGCGCAATATGCGCCACCACCTGTAACTGCAAAAACAGCTGGTAACGGATTGATAGTAATAACACCACTTGAGGTCATCGTACTTGTACAGCCTGTAGTAGCGTTAGTAGCTACCACGGTGTAAGTACCGGCAGTGGTCTGTAAACCGAAGCTGATAGTACCACCTGTACCTGCAACTGGGCTACCTGTTGGTGAGCCACCTACATATAATTGATAGTTAACGCCTGATTGTGAACCATTCAGTCCAACAGTCATTCCGGAAAGACCAGCACAATATGCCCCGCCACCGGTAACAAGGAATGTATTTGTCGGAAGCGTATTCAATGTTACTGTTGCTGTACCCAGCATCGTGTTCGTACAACCTGTGGTAGCATTTGTAGCGTTAACGGTATAAGTACCAACGGAAGTGAACAATCCAAAGTTAAGTGAGGTACCTGTACCTGCTAATGTTGCTGAAACAGTACCATTAGTTACAGTATAGTTTACACCGCTGGTTGAATTGCTTAATCCGATAGTTACTCCTGAAGTCCCTGTACAATAACTGCCACCACCTGTTACAGTATATGCAATAGGATTAGGGAAAACAGTAACAACTGATGCACCTGCCATATTGCTCACACATCCTGTAACAGCATTGGTTGCAACTACTGTGTAAGTACCGGCGCCTGTTATTAATCCCCATGAAATTGCAGAACCGCCGGTAGTTACGACTATTGGACTGCCTATTGGCCCGAAACTATTGTATAACTGGTAGTTAACTCCTGATTGTGAGTTATTGAGGCCAACAAGAACACCAGCGCCACCGGCGCAGTAACCACCACCACCTGTCATATTAAATACAGTTGGCAATACAGTTACAGTAACCGTTGAAGTACTGGACATAGTGTTAATACAACCTGTTGTTGTATTAGTAGCAATTGCGGTATAAGTACCGGCCCCTGTTTGCAAACCAAAAGATATGGCAGAACCTGTTCCTGAAACTATTCCTCCTGTAACCGGTGAAGCGCCTAAAAATAATTGATAATTAACTCCGGATTGCGAACCTGATAATCCTACCACTGCTCCCGTTCCACCGGCACAATAAGTGCCGCCGCCTGTCATGGTAAATATGGTAGGCAATGGATTAACCGTTAATGACGTAGTAGCGATACAACCGGTAGGTAAAGTATAAGTGATAATAACTGTACCCACTGACACACCTGTACCGATACCTGTACTGGAACCAATAGTTGCAACAGAAGTATTGCTGCTGCTCCATGACCCACCGCTGGTAGCATCAAATAAGGTGTCATTTTTCCCTAAACAAACCGCCAAAGGACCAATACCTGTAATACCGGCCGGTAATGGATTAACTGTAAACGGAAGAGTAGTAAAACATCCTGCCGGTAACGTATAAGTAATAGTAGCCGTTCCTGCGGATGAACCGGTTACAATGCCCGAGGTGCCGATTGAAGCAACGCCGCTGGCACTGCTTGCCCAAACGCCGCCGCTTACAGCATCGGTAAGGGTAGTTGTAAGGCCGGAGCATACATTATTAGAGCCTGCAATGGATGCAGGTGACGGATTAACTGTAATAGTTGTAGTTACAAAACAACCTCCCGGTAATGTATAGCTGATAGTAGCATTTCCTGCCGATACACCGGTTACAACACCTGTGGTGGCAATAACTGAGCCTACCGCTGTATTCGAGCTGGACCATGTACCACCGCCTACCGCATCGCTGAGTGTAGTTGTTAAGCCTGCGCAAACTGTAAGTGTTCCGGTAATAGCTGGTGGCTGGGTGTTAACGCTTTCCGCCATTGTTGCAAAGCAACCTGCAGGAAGTGTATAGGTTATGGTTGGAACGCCTATGGCGAGACCTGCTACAATTCCTGTAGTTGAGCCCACCGATCCCAGAGCCGGATTACTGCTGCTCCATGTACCTCCGCTGGTAGCGTCTGATAATGTTGTTGTCAAACCAACACATACAAACGGAGAACCGGAAATACCTGCCGGTGTAGGATTAACCGTAAACGGTGTTGTAACAAGACAACCTGTCGGTAATGTATAAGTAATATTAATGTTCCCGGCATTAACACCTGTTACTACGCCGGAACCAGCCCCTACCGATCCTGTCGTAGGAACACTGCTGGTCCATGTACCGCCTGATGATGCGTCACTTAACGTTGTAGTTAAGCCGACACATACATTCGTTACACCTGTTATTGCTGCCGGTAGTGGATTAACAGTTACCGGGGTGGTTGCGAAACAACCTGTACCTAAAGTATATGAAATAATCGGAGTACCTGTCGCTAATCCGGCTACAATACCTGTGCCGGCGCCTACCGACCCAAGTGCAGGGTTACTGCTGCTCCATGTACCGCCTGTAGTACCATCGCTCAATGTTGTCGTTGAGCCCACACATACATTTGTGGTACCTGTGATCACAGCAGGGTTAGGATTAACTGTCATCGGGAAGATGACGTTACAACTACCTGCTGCCAGAGTATAAGTAATATTTATGTTTCCTGCAGTTATGCCACCCACAATTCCGGTTGCAGCGCCAACAGTACCTACAGCAGGGTTACTGCTCGTCCAGGTACCACCCGAAGTGGCGTCACCCAAAGTGCTGGTGAAACCAATACAAACGGTATTCACACCAGTAATAGAAGCAGGCATCGGGTTAACGGTGAACGGAGCTGTAACGAAACAACCGCCTGCAGGCAAAGTATATGTAATGGTCGCGATTCCCACACCTGCACCTGCAACATTACCGCTGATAGCATTAATATTTGCTATACCGGAATTGCTGCTGCTCCATGTACCGCCGCTTGACGCATCGGTTAAGGTAGTGTTCAAACCAAAACAAACATTCGTAGTACCTGTGATGGCACCTGGTGTCTGGTTAACAGTAAATGCTGTAGTTGAGAAGCAACCTGCCGGTAAAGTATAAGTAATGGTAGTTGTACCTGCCGTTAAGCCAGCTACAATTCCTGTCGCAGAACCTATGGAACCGATTGCAGGAGAGCTGCTGCTCCATGTACCACCTGCCGTAGCATCAGCCAATGTAGCAGTTAACGTTGTACAAACGTTCGTAGTACCTGTAATACCAGCCGGCTGAGGATTTACCGTAACCGGGAAAACAGTCAAACAGCCTGTAGATAAAGTATAGGTTATTGTTGGGGTACCTGTTGCAACACCGTTAACAACACCCGTACTGATATTTACCGTAGCCAGTGAAGTATTGCTGCTGGTCCAGTTACCGCCGCCTGTTGCATCTGTCAGTGTAATTGCTGAACCTGCGCAAACTCCGGTTGGGCCGGAAATAGATGCAGGATTTGGATTAACAGTTGCAGTTGCTGTAATAATACAGCCTGTACCTAATGTATAAGTGATAATTGTTGTTCCTGCAGTAATTCCTGCAAGTACACCTGTCGTTGACCCGATCGAACCTGTTGCCGGAGTACTGCTCGACCATGTGCCACCTGCTGAAGCATCAGTAAGTGTTGATGTGGTTCCGGGACAAACAAATAATGTACCTGAAATTGCTGAAGGCAACGGATTGATCACAACGGTCGCGCTGCCGGTCATACTGTTTGTACAACCTGAAGTCGCATCTGTTGCAACAACCGTGTAAGTTCCTGCAGCTGTCTGTAAACCAAAACTGATAGCCGCGCCTGTGCCACCTGCCGGGCTGCCTGTTGCTGAACCGCCCACATATAACTGGTAATTTATACCACTGTTTGAACTTGCAAGACCAACCAATACCCCTGTACCACCTGCACAATAACTGCCACCGCCATTTACAGCAAACTGGTTAGGTACCGGTGTGGTGGAAATAGTAGCGCTGCCAGCCATTGCGATGGTGCAGCCTGTAGTAGTATTTGTAGCGGTAACTGTATAAGTACCCAGAGCAGTAATTAATCCGAAATCAAGCCCGGAGAAAGTACCTGCAACCGGGGTACCAACCGGCGATGCACCAAGCATCAACTGGTAGTTGATACCACCAACAGAGTTGGAAAGGTAAATATGTACACCTGAACCACCTGCGCAATATGAACCACCGCCAATAACATTATAAACTGTAGGCAATGTGTTTACTGCGAACGTAGCAGTATTGCCTGAACCAGGATTGCTGATACAGCCAAACGAGTTAGAGATTCCGGTAACAGTAACCGTTGTTGAACCGCTACCTGCCAATGAAGCTGACGGAATAGTAAAGGTACCATTAGAAGCCCCCATAGTCAGTGTCGCCGTCGCACCTGTCACCGAGTTAGCCCCGGAAAGGTTGTAAGTTACCGTAAAGGTACCGATGCCCAAAGATGTAGAACTGATCGTTACAGTAGAGCTTCCGCCAACGCATGGTGAAGTTGCTGTTGTAGATGTAAAGTTGCTGATATTTGGAATAGGGTTAACTGTATAAGTAACGGCTGCGAAACATCCGGCGCCAGTAGAATAAGTAATGCCGCACACACCCGCTGCAACGCCTGTTACAACACCTGAACTTGAACCAACGGTTGCAATACCTGTGTTGCCACTGGTCCATATACCACCACTTGTACCATCACTTAATGTTGTAGTTAAACCGGCGCATACCACAAGTGTACCGGTAATTGCTGCAGGTGTCAGATTAACTGTTACGACCGTAGTCGCAAGACAGCCGGTCGGCATTGTATAAGTAATTGTCGGAGTTCCGGGGGTAATACCACCCACAACACCGGTAGCCGAACCAACGGTGCCTTGACCTGGGTTACTGCTGGTCCATGTACCGCCGCTGGTTGCATCACTTAAAGTTGTAGTTGAACCCACACAAACTGCCATTGTTCCTGTAATTGCAACAGGGGTCTGGTTAACTGTAACCGTGGTTACAACGTAGCAACCTGCAGGCATTGCATAAGATATGGTTGCAGTACCTGTTGCATTTCCTGTAACAACGCCAGAACTTGAACCGATACTTGCGATACCTGTATTACTGCTGCTCCAGTTGCCGCCTGTTGTTCCGTCGGCAAGGGTAGTTGTTAATCCCGTACAAACTGTAAGCGTACCGGTAATTCCCGCTGGTGTCTGGTTAACAGTAACCGGATAAATAGCGAAACAACCTGTAGGTAATAAATAGGTAATATTGGGTGAACCAGCAGCCTGACCTGTCACAACGCCCGATGTGGAATTCACCGTAGCCCATGTTGTATTACTGCTGCTCCAGGTACCACCTGCAGTTGCGTCACTCAATCCTATTGTAGCGCCGGTACAAACCTGGTTTGCACCGGTAATATTAGCCGGCAATGGATTTACTGTTAATGGAGCTGTTGCAAAACAACCTGTCGCCATTGTATAAGATATGATTGGAATACCTGCTGCAAGACCTGTAGCTAAACCGCTGGCCGAACCTATAGTAGCCTGCGAAGTATTGCTGCTGCTCCAGTTACCGCCAACTGTCGCATCCGTTAATGTAGTCGTTGTACCCACACAAACCGTTAATGTACCTGCAATTGAGACAGGTGTCTGGTTTACAGTTACTATCCTTGTATTCAGACAGCCTGTGGGTAAGGTATACGTAATTACGGGATTGCCAACTGCAATACCACCGACAACGCCAGTACCTGCACCTGCCGTGCCCTGGCCCACATTACTGCTGCTCCATACACCACCTGTGGGTGTGGACGCCAGCGTTGTTGTAGCGCCTGTACATACTGTTGCTGTGCCTGTAAGTACTGTCGGGTTCGGATTAACAGTTACCGGGGTTGTAGCGATACAACCTGTAGGTAATGTATAAGTCATGGTTGGGACACCGGCAGAAATACCGCCTACTACAGCCGAAGCCGAACCGATGGTACCTTCTGCAGTATTGCTGCTGCTCCAGGTACCGCCTGTGGTCGCATCAGCCAGTGTTGTTGTCAAGCCTACGCAGACATTAACTGTCCCGGTAATTGCCGCCGGTAACGGATTTACTGTAACAATTGTTGTAGCAAAACATCCCGTACCAAGAGTATAAGTAATGATCGGGTTCCCTGCAGATACACCATTTACTACACCGCTGCCTGCACCTACTCCTGCAAGCGCACCATTGCTGGTTGACCATGTTCCACTACCTGTTGCATCAAATAATGGTGTGGTTGAACTAACGCAGACTGTGCCTGTACCTGTAATTGCTGCTGGGTTAGAATTAACTGTAACTGAAGTTGTTGCAATACAACCTGTAGCTAGTGTATAAGTAATAGTTACAACACCCGAAGCAATGCCGCTTACTATACCGCTTGCTGAACCTACAGTACCGATTGCAAGATTGCTGCTGCTCCATGTTCCTCCGGTAGTTGCATCTGCAAGAGTGGTGTTAAAGCCAATACATACATTCGTTGTCCCTGTTATACCTGCCGGATTTGGATTAATGGTAGCTGCTACAAATGAATAGCACCCTGTAGGTAATGTATAAGTCATGTTCGGATTGCCTGTAGCAATACCTGTCATCAAACCCGACACTGCGACGATGGATCCTTTGGAAACATCACTGCTCGACCAGACACCACCAGATGTTGCATCAGTTAATGTTGTAGAGAGTCCAATGCACACTACTGGCGAACCGCCGATTGCTGCAGGATTCGGATTAACTGTTACTGGTGTTGTTGCAAAACATCCCGTTGGTAATATATAAGATATTGTTGGAACGCCTGAAGCGATACCGCTTACGATACCTGATACCGAACCAACTGTACCAAGGGCAGTATTACTGCTGCTCCATGTACCGCCGCCGATCCCGTCGCTTAATGTTGTTGTAAAGCCGACACATACATTAGTAGTACCTGCTATCGCAACCGGAGTTGGATTTACTGTTATTACTGTTGTTGAATAACAACCGGTACCTAAAGTATAAGAAATATTAGTTGTTCCTGCTGCAATGCCACCCACAACACCTGAACCAGCTCCGACTGTTCCTTTGGTAACGTCGCTGCTGCTCCATGTACCACCGCTGGTAACGTCAGTCAACACAGTTGTCGCTCCGGTACAAACAGTGCCCGAACCTGCTATGGAAGCAGGAGTTGAATTAACTGTTATTTGTTGTGTAGCAATACAAGCGTTTGGTGCAGTATAGGTAATAGTAGGTGTACCCGCAGATACGCCATTTACTGTACCGGTACTTGAGCCGATAGTTGCCTGGCCGGTACTGCTGCTGGCCCATGTTCCGCCACTGGTAGCATCTGTAAGGGTAGTGCTTGCACCTGTACAAACTGCGAACGTCCCGCCTATTGCAGCAGGTGAAGGATTAACTGTCACTTGCTGTGTGGCAAAACATCCGGTACCCATTGTATAGGTTATGGTAGGATTACCTGAAGCAATACCACCGAGAACTCCGCTTGCTGCGCCAATTGTTCCCAGCGCCGGATTACTGCTGGTCCACGTTCCGCCTGCTGTAGCGTCGGTCAATGTTGTTGTTGTTCCTGTACAAACTGTAAAAGTACCCCCTATTGCAGACGGGTTAGGATTGACAGTCATCGGCTGCAAAACAAAACATGCATTAGGTGTTGTATAAGTAATGGTCATAGTACCATTGGAAACTCCGGTAACAACACCCGTGGTAGACCCTACTGATCCCACTGCTGTATTTGAACTGCTCCAGGTTCCGCCACCTGTTGCAGATGATAATGTTGTATTTGAACCGAGACATACCGTGTTCGAACCGGATATCGGATTAGGTGTCGTGTTAACAGTTACAGCCTGTGTAACGAAACAACTGGTACCCATGGTATAAACTATATTAACAATTCCTGCTGAATTGCCGGTCACAATACCTGTACCGGCGCCAACTGAACCTATTGCGCCATTACTGCTGCTCCATGTTCCACCGCCTGTTGCGTCAGTTAATGTAATGGTTGACCCTGTACAAATAGTAAATGTCGCACCGCCTATTGCTGCCGGATTTGAATTAACAGTCATTGGCTGAACGGCTGCGCAATTGCCGGGCTGTAATGTATAACTGATAAAAGGTGAGCCAACTGCAATACCGGTAACAATACCGGTCGAGGATCCTACGGTACCCAAGGCAGTATTACTGCTGGTCCAGGTACCACCTCCGACTGAATTTGTTAGCGTTGTGTTTGACCCAATACAAACGTTATTGGCACCGCTGATGGAAGAGGGTGACGCATTAACAGAAATTGGAGTCAGTGCAAAACAACCTGTACTCAACGTATAAGAAATAGTAGGGTTGCCTGCAGATATGCCGCTGACAACACCGGAACCGGCGCCAACAGACCCCACGCCAGTATTTGAACTCGACCAGGTACCACCGCCAATTCCATTCGCAAGTGTTGTTGTTGAGCCAACGCAAACATTTGGAGTGCCGGTATTTCCGGGAGGGGTTGCATTAACAGACATTGGGAATATGACGAAACAACTGCCCGCTGCAAACATATAGCTGATAACTGGTGTGCCCGCTGTGATACCGGCTACCACACCACCCGTGCTTACTGACCCTACACCTGGATTACTGCTGCTCCATGTACCTCCTGCCGATGTTTCTGTAAGAGCGCTCGTAAAACCGGTACAAACTGTATTTGCACCCGTGATACCGTTAGGGGTAGGGTTAACGGTAACAATTGCAGTTACAAAACACCCTGATCCCAACGTATATATTATAGTAGGTGTGCCGCCGCTAATGCCTAAAACTGTTCCCGATGCTGAACCAACTGTTGCCAAACCTGTATTACTGCTTGTCCAGGTTCCGCCAAGCGTTCCATCTGTCAATGTTATCGTTGACCCAACGCATACCGAACCGGGTGAGGGTACGAATATCGCGCCTGGGTTTGCATTTACTGTAATCCCCACAATACCACCGCTCGTCACAGCCGAACTGCAACCGGAGGCATTGGTCATTGAAGTTATTTGTATGGTCGTTCCTCCCGCATTGGCCAGCGAGCTGGTCAGGAAAGTTCCTGTATTTGATGCCATGGTCACTGAACCTATTACGCCGGTCGCTGAGTTAGCGCCGGTAAGATTATAGGTTACATTATAGGTACCTGCTACAAGTGATGTAGAATTGATTGTTACAGAAGATCCGTTGCCCTGGCATACATTGGTTGCTGATGTGCTGAAAACAGAAACATCTGGTAAAGCCGCAACGGTTACATTTACAGTAGTTGTGGCAGTTGCAGCGCCATCCGATACTTGCACAACAAACGCATCGCTACCAACATAACCACCTGTTGGAGTATAACTCATGCCGGTAGGAGTGATAGTGCCACCTGTAGAAGTTGCTGTATATGAAGCAACACCCGCCAATGTACCATGTGTAGGAGCAGACGTTACAGTCCATGTTTCTGTTTGCGAAACGTCAGCATCACTAATGGCCATATTAGAATTAATGGATGCACCACTTGAGTTCATGCAGACTGTAAGACTCTGAGTGCTGCCATTTACAAATGCAGGAGGGGAATTAAGTATAGTAATAGTTAACTGGCCATTCCCGGTAGCACCGGAATAACCTTGGGTATGAATAACTGATGTACAAAGCCCGGGATCTGTATAAGAAGATCCACCGCCGCCGCCGCCGCAGGTACCTGTACCTGTGGCACCTCCCCAATAACCTCCACCGCCATCTCCTAGATTGCCACTACCGCCGCCCCAACCATTTGCACCACCCACGCCTAATGTTCCGGAAGTCCCATTACTACCACCATTTACTTGAGTACCACCTGTGCCTCCAACGCCACCACAGCTGCCCACAGTACCAGTGCCTCCTGTAAGGCCACCGCCAGCACCACCCACACCGTAATAATCAGCGCCACCACCACCAGCACCTGCTACAACAATTCGGTTTGTAGATGTATATGGTGTAACCAGAGTGCCGGAAATAGTACCCGGAGACAAACGGATATCAGTAGCACCGCCGCTTGCACCAGAACAGATATTACTGTTTTGTCCACCATTAAAACCGCCTGGCTGGCCTCCACAATTATTGCAAACTTCACTCCCACCTGCGCCACCTACATAGATATACAAAACCTGCCCGGGCGTAACAGCAAGGGTGCACTGCACACGACCACCATTGGCAACCGAAGTCCCGAGGCCGCAATTCCAATATGGATAACCACCTGCACCACCTATCGCGTCAATTCCCAGGGAGGTTACTCCTGCCGGTACCGTATATGTTTGTTGACCACCTGTATAACTAAAAGTAGTAGTAGCAATGGCTGAAAAGCCAAAAAACATCACACAGACCGAAAGAAACGCTCGTTTCAGCCTTAATTCATTTACACCTGTTTTACTAAATAAATGAGAGTAAAATTTTCCTGCTATCATATTCTGTTGCTTTAGAAATATTGTGATAAACCTGCTTTCAAAAATGTTAATGGTATAAAATTACAATAAGCACTTAAAAATGACACACTTTTTGTATCATATTTTAAACATGCTTTAACACAATTTTGCGACTAAGATAATCTAATTTATTTTTCAAAACCTATATTCACTGATTTTTTTTTAAACAAAGCATTTATATTATAAATATACGACTAATTACACATGCACAGCAAACGTATTTTTATGCATTTTCTTCGATGTGTGATTGTGGAAATGGATGTGTGAACATAAAAATAAGTTATGCTTTTTAACAACCTCTGCCACTCCTTCTGCATTCTCCAACTTTGCACAAAAATATGTATCTGAGAACAGGCTGCTTTTGTTTCCGAAAGACACTATTCCTATATTAATAGGCGTTCTATTAACAAAAAATGTTAGTTTTCAAGAAACATTTTTTATAATATATATTATT
>CAIMDZ010000178.1 GCA_903839875.1 uncultured Bacteroidota bacterium | reverse complement strand
TCCATTAACTAAAATAGCCGACACATTCATTTCCTCGCAGATAGTCTTTACCTCTTTGGAAGTCAGGCTATGGGGATTAACAACTATAAATGAGTGGAGCGTCTTTTCTATCTGGTGCTGAATAGTGATTTTCATATATTTATTTTGCCTCTACAAGTTTCTTGATTTTCTGTATGGTGCCGCTGCTCTTGTCGCTCAATTTCATAATCTTACGAACCGATAAACCCTGCCTTAAAAGTTTGGCAACATCTTTATGCTCTGCCAGTGATGCTTCATTGTCTTTACGGAAACCTTCTTTCCTTCCGACTTTCCCGCCAGCCTTGCGGAAACTATCATATCCAGATTTCACCCTCTGGCGAATAGTGGTTTTCTCCATTTCGCTCACGCTGGTTAAAATCTGTATCATAAACTGGGAAAGCGGGTTAATCTCACAATTCGCAGTCAAAGTTTCCAGATTGTAATTCTTAATGAATAGTGATATACAATTTTCGTTTAATAATTTAATGGTTTTGAGAACCTCAATAGTATTGCGTCCGATACGGGAAAGTTCCCAACACAAAACCTTATCAATCTGGTTTTCTTTAATGTAGTTTATCATTTCCATCAACTTCGGGCGGTCTTCATTATTCTTTGCGCCTGAAATCTTTTCTTCAAATGCCTTAACTACCTGCCAGCCCATTTTCTGGGAGTATTCTTTCAGTTCCTCTGTCTGTCTCTTGTAATCCTGTGAAATCGTTGAAACCCTTGAATAAATTACTACCTTCATTGTGTATCGTTTTAATTTTTTACATTACAAAGATACAATAAACCCCGTATCAACCTAATGTTTTCCTAATTATTTTGATACACTTATGCTATTGATACACTTTTGCCGTTTAAAGAATTAAACCACAGAGAATTGAATTGATTGATAATAATTGCTATTAAACGATAGCAGGATAAATAGAACCATAGTTTTTACTATCGTTCCACCTATCATTAAAATAGAAAGGATATTTAATGTGTTATTTACCCCATTAGCCATCTAAAATAAATTGTATGACTAAAAAGAAAAGTGAAAAGCAGGTGGCAATAGTAGCACCTAAAAAAACAGAGTGGGTTAATGTTTTCAAAACCACCTACCACCGATATAGGCACTGGATAAGATTTATTTTAACCGAAGGGAAAGTAAATAAGTTTCGTTTTGTGAAAGATGAAATTGGCTATACTGGTAAATTATCAGTTGATAAACCCGAAATTGATAAGGCTAAAAAAGTATTAGCCGATTATAAAACTAAAAATACTGGGTCAGTTGATATGTGGTGGTAATTAGTTTTCAATAGTTCATTTAATTTAAACCATGTCTTTAAGGCATGGTTTTTTGACTTTCAATAATTCCTTTTATATTTGAGCCAGAATATGGAGAACATTAAAATTCAATATAGCATGAAAAGCCTAATAATTATTCTTTCATTTATATTTCTTACACTCTCTATAATTGCGTGTAAAGATGGTGGAAACACTAATTCTACTACAAATAAAATAACTACCAATAAAACAGTTGATTCTATCTCTAATAATGGCGACCAATTTTTAGGTACATGGAAAAATTACGATGAGTTTCCAGGTCGTGCCCTTACAGTAAAAATTAGAAAAGACCGTTCCGTAATTATCTGTGAAGGTACTACTGGGGGTGGCGTAACACCTATGCCAACGTTAGTATTACCAACGCCAATGTTATATGACAAGAATACTGGCACGTTATCAGCAGATGGATTAAGGGTATTTATTACAAACGATTATAAAAATATATACATAGGCTACCTTATGTATTCAAAGGTAGAAGGTCCAACTAATCTACAAATAAAAAATAAAAAATGAGGACTATACTATTTCTATTATTTATGCCAATAAGTATGTTCGCTCAACATACCAAACCGCCTTTATATATATACCCTCAACATACCAAACCGCCATTACAGATAGATACTAATAAAAATGGAAAGGAGCAAATGTCATATGAAAACCTCAATGACAATGCTATAAAAGACGAAGAACTTGTATCAAGCACTGGAATTGATAAGAAATTAGAGGGCGCCTTAAATTTAAATGTCTTTGAATACTACGATTTAGACGAAATATATAATACAGAACTTAAAAAGCAGAACTATAAAGAAACCCCTGATTATAAACAAAAACTAACCAGTTTAAAAAGCATAAAGAGCCAATTTGAGGCTACTAATTTATATATTGATTTAAGCAAACAGGAAGAGTTTAGTATTTATGACTATGATTTAAATAAACAAGGATTTAGTATTCGTATTGGCTATATGTTGGCCCAGTATGAAGTCAATTTTTTTGGCTGCTATGAAATCAAATCACTACCTGCTAAATTCGTCCTCTCATCTGGTTACAGCCCTATAACTAATTCTCAAAAGTTATACGATAGAATTATTTTTATTCCTATTAGAAAAGATCTAGGAGCGAAAATTGAGGAACGGCGTTCTCAAATAAGTTGTTTTCTTGTCTGTAAACCAATAGGACTAAAACAGAATAAATCTATTTTAGGTTTAAATATGTTTCAAAATTCAATTTCAACTAATAATGTTCGCCTGATTTTGATAGATAAAGAAACTAATGAGATTTATTTTGACAAAAATTATTTGATTGGTAAAAAGTAAATGAATTTATTAACTGGAAAAATTAAAAACCATTATTCATTTTTAAATTTTTATTGATATGGGAAAGTATAATGATGGTAAATGGCAAGGACAGCACATTTATAAAAATTATAAATCTAATGGCACTAAACGGATTAAATGGATTGGTCGTGGAAATAAACTTGATGGATTAAACTATTTTATTGAAAACGACATAAACGACAATAAATGGCAGACACAAAAGTATGAATATAGTTGCCAAGATAATAAACCTGATAATGACAATTGGTTTAGTATTGATAATTTCATTATACACATTGATAATTTTATTAAGCACACCAAAATGTAGTGGCGATTACTTAATGTTGATCCATTTTGTTTCCACTTTTAATAATGGATTTATTTTTACTATCAAATCCAAAAAATCATTGCCATTATATTTCTTGAAATCCACAGGCACAATATGCGAAACACCAAAACATATAACCTTGGTATAAATAGCATCTTGGCTCTCAATTAATTTCGTTGCTATTTTATTTGCTTCCTCGGCATGAAACTTTTGAGGTGCTTTAACCGAAAAATTATCAGGATTTGTATGATACTTGTAAGCCTCGTTTAAGGTTGCTAATCTTTCTGCTCTTGCTTGGTCGCTCTCTGTTTCTACTGCTTTTCTATTTAACTCCTCCTGCTGCTCTGCTGGGATGAGTTCAAATAAATCAAAATCCAATGCCGTGCTGCCATAGAAATAAATAAATCCAGAGGACGAGGTCTCGCCATTTACTTTTTGAAATGCGGTATTCGTTATAGAAACAATTTGCTGCTGCTGTATTTTATTACATCTTACAAAACTCTCTAATTGCCTTCCAGTATTAAATCTCCTTGAATAAAATTGCTCCATCTTACATATCTCTTAATAGGTTTATGAATTGATCCAAAGTATAGGCATCTGCCACAACTCTTTTCTCATAAACCAAAAAGTATTTAAAATTATTACCTGCTTTCTCAACCCATTTACGCCCCAGTCTTATTTTCTGCTCGGCATCTAAATGGTCGCCTTTGGTTCAAAAAAATTGCTTAAAAATACCTCAAAATACTTACAATCTATTTATTAAATGGCTTTCGTGTTTTATCTCTCCTTTTCCAGTAGTAGGCATAAAAAAACCTTACGCTTTCAGCATAAGGCTCTAACTAATAATAATTGTTATTCTATTTCCACCACATCTCGGTTGTATCGGGGTGCTTCGTTTGGTAATCAGCCAGCACCTTCTTTGCTGTTTCTACCTCTGGCTTATCCAGTGCTATCTTGCCAGTATAACCAACTTCATCTTTTACGAAGCGATACTTTCTTATTTTGCCATCAATAAGTATCTGCTTTACCCAAAATCTCCAAAAATAATAGGTTGTCTTAAATACATTCACCCATTCCACTTTGGTTGGTGTTTCTTTCTGCTGCGCTACTTTCTTTTCATTTTTCTTATTCATAAACTATATTTTCGGCTAATGGACGGCTTTTCTTGTTCCCAACCAAGGAAAATCAATACTATTGACCTATACAGGCTATTGGTCGGATCTATACGACCGCTACATTCGGGTGATGTCAATTCACACAACATTTTGGGATAGAATTGTAAATCATTCATTCAATGAGTATCAAAAAACGCTCAAAAATGCGTTTCCTTGACAAAACGGGCTTGTCTGGTCGTTTTGTGATACACTTTGTTGCTGAATTACTTAAAGTGCTTTAAATCGTCAAGAAATACGATACTATTTTTCATTGTCTCTTACTGCTTTGTTTGCTCTATGTGCTACGCACCCGCAAAGTCGCTTTCAAGAACTACGAAATTGCGGTCCATACAGGCTACTGGTCTTTTTTAATTGCGGAAAGGGGAGGAAGGTTTGGAAGGGCGTGAGAAGTGATCCTGTTAAACAAATAATGTTTATCAGGCTTCACTCACCCTTCTTTTTTTACTATCGTCTTTTACTTGCGTATAAGTGTCGGATAGGCTGTCGGGGTATAACTGGTTCAACTAATGCCGTTATACTTGATTGCTGCTTGCTAATAGATTAGTTCTACTCACCATCACCCCTCAATCTTTGTGCTGGGTTTGACCTGCGATGGATCCCGTGGTAGGTCGTAAATGATTAAAGCCACTGGTGTTAAAATCTCTCCTTTAATCATTGTATTTTGTTTTACTTGCTTAATCGCTCTAAATCTATCTTCAAATCCAGTATCTTAATTTCAATACGAAGCCTTTGTTTGCCGTTATAGTCTTTTTCTGTGCCTAATTGTTTCATTTTTGCTGCCATCTGCTTTTTCAAACAGGCTATTTTTTCATAATCGTATGCCATTATATTAACTCATTTTTTTGCTGGCGCTCTGTTCCAGTATTCACCAGAAACACGATAAAATCTATCACTGCTGATTGTTTGTATAAGTGCCTGTTCTGGTATTTTACATATTCATTGCTTTTAAAGCCGTATTTCTTAATTGCTCTGTTTAAAAATGATGGATTTGCGCCTGTTAGTTCCACTATCATATTAAAGTCGTAAAGTGCCTCCATGTTATTGTTATAGATTATCATAGTCTTTTATTATTTGGTTGAACTCATCCTGTAATTGCTTTATCCAGTCTGTATTGCTTTTATTTTCTTTAACTTGTTCCTGCTTGCCGTTTTGCTTGTCCTTTTTGCTCTCTGCTATTAATTGGTTCTTTACAAAGTCCCTGAATGTTGTTGTTAAATAGTTCATAGTTGGTTCTTGATTTTTTTATTCAAACCGATATGATATATATTATATTTTTTATGTCCCTTTTTGACTTTTTTACAAAAAATTAGCCCTACTGACTGCGCAATCAGTAGGGCTGTTAATTTCCAGTCATAAAGTTTTTTTATGCTGCCTGTGCGGGTGGAGGAGGAGGTGGTGGTGGAGGTGCTTCTGCTGCCAGTGGTGCTGGTGGCGGAACCTCTCTAAACTGGCCCTTAAAGGGATTTTTCATCATGGCACCCAACTCATTCATTCTATCCCATTCTGGGTTGGTTAATTGTCCTCCCATTGATAGTTTATTATTGATTTTCGCTTCAATAGCGGTTCTCCGTTCTTTCTCCGCTTCTTTCAAGGCATTTTTTAGATGCTTATTAAGAGACTTCTTCATTATAGACCCATCAGGTGTGTATTTAATCTCCATTTTTGGTAGTGGAAAATTAAATGTTTCCGTATTTACGGCTACAACTTGGTCTAATCCCCTGCGGGTTGGGGTTCGGCTCAAAACTTCGTCTTTGAATGCCTTTTGGATTGCTCCTATGGCTTCTGTCTGCTGTTTTTTGAGGATTGTCCTGATTGGCTTTTTCAGGCAGGACTGGTTTGGCTTTCCGCTATGCGTTGGTTTTATTGCCATCTTGATTGACTTTTTTAATGTTTAAAAATTGATTTTTCAATAACCCTATCTGTTATGAGCCATTTTAGCGGGTCGTGCGGCTCGGTAATTATATTTTCTATCTCTCCATAGGCTTTCAGTTTTAATCGTTAATAATGGTGCTTCTAATTCGCCAACAAAGGTAGATTGGCGATTTGAGCCTTCCCAAAATCAAGTGTTAAAACTGATAGACATGGTTTTTAATAATAAGACATAAAGCCATCTTAATCAATTACTTACGAAAAAAACGAAGTTGAAAATGTTTTACACATTTGTTTTACACCCCTAAAACAGAAAAGCGCATAAACTATTGATAATCAATAATTTATGCGCTTAATTTTCTGCTTAAAAAGTGGAGCCGGCGGGAGTCGAACCCGCGTCCAAACACATGCCAAATAAGCTTTCTACATGTTTATTCCTGTATTAATTTTCGTAGAACAGCTGGAACCGGACGAACCTATTGCCTCTTATCTGCTGCGATTTTCATCCTGTGCGCACAGCGAACACAAGCCTATCCGGTTATTTGTTGATTCGGCGGCGGGGACGGCAACTGGCAGCCTTCCCGGCGGCTATAAAGGATGTCTAATCTCTGATTAGGCAGCCATGGCGTAAGAATAATCGCCTTATAGATTTTGAGTATTCAGATTAACGTGCTAATTATTCAACGCACGACATGCTTACACCTACCCTGCTCTATGCTGTCAAAACCAGTCGGCCCCGGTTTTGGATATTGCAGAAGGTATTTCCTTCAAAGAACTGATGCGAATTTACGAAATAAACAGGTAGTAAAAATGTTAATTAGCTTACATTTTAATTCATTGTACTAATAAATGGTTATTTACCATTATAGCTCCATCCGCAGACCTGGATATGATCAGTGCATCTACAGGACGCAATAACAATTCATCCATTATTTTATAAGTATTATCAGGTTCATTAAATAACCTGCACCTTATATTGCTGCAATTAGGCGGAATAGAAAAAAATTTATAAGCCCTGAACCATAGCCCTTTATTGTCTGTACTTTCTTTAGTTAATACATCAATCGTTTCAATAACATTACCGGCAGCATCCTGCAGGTCTAATTTAAAATAAGGGCTTTTGTAATTTTCATCGCCCAGCAGGAACCAGCAGGAGAATTCATATTGCCCGTTAGCGGGCCGGGATTTCACCGGAATATTAGCTATCACTGTTTCAAACTGCCTGATCTGTGGCACGGCTCCGTTTCCAAAAAATTTTTCCCGTGCTTTTCCCGAATCAAAATGATCTGCAAACCGTGTGCCGAAGCACCCGAGGCAGGTATCTACATTTTTCATGTACAGAATGATGGCCTTAATACTGTCGGCATATTTTTTATCATTTGCTTTTATGCGATCGGGGTACCAGGCATAAGCGCGCCATGAATTATATTCACCTATAAAATCAGCAGCCGATAAGAGATATTGCTGATCAGGGTTGAGTTCATTCTGTTTGTTATTTAGTATGAGGAAAGGTTTATTGTTTGGCAGGTCGTTAAGCATTTGTTTGGCAGCAAAAGGCCCGCCTGCTATTCTCACTTGCTTTTCAGCTATTGACCAGGATGAGTGTGCCATGGCTTCTGTGACAGGCAGGTGCATCTGTATCGCACATACAAAGCCTTCTCCAATTTCCATGGGTGCTGCATCGTTTCCAACCCAAAGTTTTTCCATGCTTATATTGAAGATAGGTAACAATAAGATTGCCTGGAAATCGTTTGCATTATAATGGTTTGCCGCAAGGAAATGAGGCCAATTATCTCCGTTTACACCACGCAAAACATCGTAGTTCTTGCTATTGCTACTAATTGCGCTCCGTTCAGTGCTTATATACCCGCTTGCTTCAAAACTCCACAATGCAAGTGCAACTATTAATATTGTATAAGCCCTAATTGTTTTTCCTTTTGCACGGTAGCGTGCGTAGTAGGTATAAACGACCACAGCACCGTAAATGGTTATTACATAATAAAATATCCAGCAAAACCTGCCGAGTGTTCTGAATTGCTTCAGAAATGATAAATAGGTAACTATCCATTCCATATGCCATACAAATGGCACACCCATACCGAGTAACAATGCTGCAAACGCTATAAATAACCAGACAGGCTTAAAACCAGTATTATTTACGATATTTAGTTCACCTGTTTTTTTCCTCCGGTTGAAAAGCCCTTTAATAAAAGAAAAAATAAAAGCGGCAATTACCGTTAATCCCAAGTAAGAAAAGCCCTCATCACCGGATGTATTTTGAATAAATCCGGTATGCTCTTCAAGGTATTTCCAGACTGGTGAATAGTGTGAAGTAAAAATGTTTTCGCCCCGTGCGCAATACTCGGTCAATCCATAAGGAGTATGTGCCCTATCGCTAAACGGATCGGTAGCTTTCATTATGGCGCCCACAATACCGAAGAGAAAAGTTACACTTAACAGCAACGGTAGTATATGCTTTAATTTTTGTTTGAATACCGTCTTAGTAAAAATAAAGTAGCCGATTGTATAACCGGATACCCAAAACAGCACAATTGCGGAAAAGTAGGGGTGAATGAATGTGGCAAGGAGCCCAAGGACGAGAATAAAGAATGCATATTTTCGGCGCGGATCAATATTATATTTTATAGTCCAGAAAAATAGCATGGGGACTACACATGCATAAGACAATCCGAAATGCCCGAGCGTGCGAAATATCTGCGGGCTCATTACAACTATAAGCCCGGAAAAAAGCATGGCAAAAAACGCTTTAACCTCAAAATGCAATAGTATTTTATAAACATAGATAATTGCCAAAATGTAGCTCAGCAACATTGAGTACCACATTACCGTGAGTGCGCCTGAAATGGAGATACCCTTAAAATAACTTAATGGAACGGATAAAAGTGGCTGGCCGTCCATATATACCATGTGCTCTCCGTAAGGATAATTCATTCCTGTAAACCAAAAACCTTTACCATACAGTATATGATATAAATATACCAGCATGTTTTTTGCGCTGTCACCCCAAAATCCCGGAACCAAATGCCCGGGATCTGTTAACATTTGCGAAAATGTTACTGCAATAATGCCGACAGCAAATAAAAAGGTTATTAACAACCATATTCTCTGAGTGGTTTTGGTCATATATAAAGCAAGCACTTTTGCTAAAGATAGATTATTAAGACAAAACACCGCCCATCGGGAGATGTAAATCTTATTTTTCCATAGTCCCCTATTTTGCAAGGGTGGGCCGTGCAGTATCTCTTTTGATCGTTTTTCATTGTGTTCATCCGGAATGAAATTATAAACTCCTATGGCAGTTTAAAAATGATTAAATTTTTGATGAGGTACTCGTTATATCTTTTAGGGTGGAATTATAAAAAAACCACGAAGATTGTTATATTTATTGGTTGGAAGTTCAATACAGTCGTTGATAGATTATCGTGATGTTGGTTTTAGTCATTGTTTTACCTTTGGTTTTTTACTTTTTAAGGTTTTAAATTATATAGTTCCATCTGGCAACTAAAAAGACAATTATCTTAGATGAAAAAATTTGCCTTTACATTCTTGCTCTCAATTGTGTCAACTTGTGTCGTTTTCGCCCAGGCCGATAAAGATATTACCGCCATCCGCAAACTCCTCTTTCTTCAGGTCGTGGAATGGAACAAAGGCAACATAGATGGTTATATGAAGGGCTACTGGGAAAGCGACAGCCTGCTTTTTATAGGCTCCAAAGGTCCGAGGTATGGCTATGAAACCACACTGAAACGCTACAAGGAAGCTTACCCCGACGCCGACCATATGGGGCATCTTACCACAACCATTACCAGCATGCAAAAGCTATCTCCTGAATATTATTTTGTTGTGGGCAAATGGGCGCTGGCACGTATTGCCGGTGATGTGGATGGCAGTTTTACTTTATTATTGCGGAAGATAAAAGGTAAATGGGTCATAATTACCGACCATAGCAGTTGATTGAATATCATCATCAACACTAAACCATCAAAAGCCACACCCGGCAAAAAGCCAAACCCATCGAATGTTTAAGAATACGGAGCATACATGGTCAATGTTTCGGGTTGTTGAAAAAGGAATAAACAATACAGTTATGCCCCGGACTTCCTATGGCAAAATGTCGGGAGAGTACCTGGCGGCCATATACAATTACCTTCATTCAGTAACTGCAATGCAGAATACGGTTGTAAAGTACACTCCAACGGGTGATGTAGCGAAAAAGTAGAATAATAATTTTTACTAAATGGTGTGGGCAGGGAATTCTGTTCACACCATTTTTTTGAGACATACCACACCTTAGATGTGTGGTACGTCTTTTAAACATTTCCATTCCAATGATTTTTCAATAACTTGTGAGGTCAAACAAGGATTGCTATGAACAGGAGTATCAGAAAAGTCGCAGTGATAGGAAGTGGCGTGATGGGTTCACGAATTGCATGCCATTTTGCAGGGATCGGAGTGGAGGTTTTATTACTTGATATTGTACCGCCTTCTATAAGTGACGCGGAAAAAGCCAAAGGATTAACCCTAAATGATAAGCAGGTTCGTAACCGCATAGTTAATGACGCATTGCAGGCAACGTTGAAAAGCAAGCCATCTGCAGTTTATACTCCAGGGGTAGCAGCATTGATCAAAACAGGTAACATAGATGACGACCTGCCAAAAATCGAAGGAGCTGACTGGATAATAGAAGTAGTAGTAGAGCGGCTGGATATAAAGCAGAAGATATTCGACCAGGTGGAGAAATACCGTAAGCCGGGTACCCTCGTAACTACTAACACATCGGGCATACCTATACACCTGATGAGCGAAGGCCGGAGTGAAGACTTTCAGCAACATTTTTGCGGCACACATTTTTTCAATCCACCCCGCTACCTGCGCTTGCTCGAAATAATTCCAGACCCCAAAACAAAACCCGAAGTTCTAACTTTCCTGCTTGACTATGGCGAGCGTTTCCTTGGTAAAACCACAGTACTCTGCAAGGATACACCTGCATTCATTGCCAACCGTGTGGGTGTATTTGGCTTTATGGCTGTGTTCAAAGCGATGCAGCAGTTTGGTCTGAATGTAGACGAAGTAGATGCACTCACGGGCACCATAATGGGTCGTCCCAAATCCGCTACTTTCCGCACAGGTGATGTGGTAGGTCTTGATACACTTGTACATGTTGCTAAAGACCTTCCTGCCAATGCTCCCAACGACGAAGCTGTCGCCATTTTCAAGATGCCGCCCTTTCTCGATAAAATGCTGGAGAACAAATGGCTGGGAGATAAGACGGGGCAAGGATTTTATAAAAAGACCCCAGCCCCTAAAGGGGAGAAGGGCGGCAAATCAGAAATCCTTACCCTGAACCTGGAGACGTTGGAGTATGGGCCAAAAGTGAAAACCAAATTTGCAACCATAGATGCCGCAAAACCTGTTGATGATCTTGCGGCCAGATTAAAGGTGCTCTATTACGGCACAGATAAAGCAGGAGATTTCTATAAAGAGTTTCACCACCTGTTGTTTGCTTATGTATCTCACCGCATCCCGGAAATTGCAGACGAACTCTACAAGATTGATGATGCCTTGAAAGCCGGTTTTGGCTGGGAGATAGGCGCTTTCGAAAGCTGGGATGCACTGGGTATCAAAAAGGTGCTCGATAAAATGAAGGCAGGTGGATTTGATGTAGCGCCATGGGTGCAGCAAATGCTGGATAAAGGAATTACCAAATTCTATAAAACAGAGAACGGCCAGCGAAAGTATTACGATATAAGAACCCCGGCTTATCAGCCAATTCCCGGTATGGGTGGTTTTATTTTATTAGAGCACCTGGACGAAAAAGTGGTTTGGAAAAACAGCGTCTGCAAATTGTATGATATTGGCGACGAGGTGGTTGCCCTGCGCTGGAATACCAAGATGAACAGCATCGGCGGCGAGGTACTGGAAGGTGTACAAAAGTCGGTAGCCATTGCTGAGGAAAAATACAAAGGACTCATCCTTGCCAATGGCGGCGCTAACTTCAGTGCAGGCGCCAATGTGGCGCTGATATTCATGTTTGCTGCGGAGCAGGATTATGACGAACTGGATATGGCGATACGCCAGTTTCAGGCCACAACTATGCGCCTTCGTTATAGCAGTATACCTGTTATAGTTGCACCACATGGACTCACGCTTGGTGGTGGTTGCGAGATGTGCCTTCATGCCGATGCAGTGCAGGCAGCGGCCGAAAGTTACATAGGCCTTGTAGAAGTAGGTATAGGCGTTATCCCCGGCGGTGGCGGCACCAAAGAAATGGTAGTACGCGCCAGCGACCGGAATATTAAGGAGGACGTTGAATTAAACTATTTACAGCAATTGTTTATCAACGTGGGCACTGCTAAAGTATCCACCTCGGCACATGAGGCATATGATAATTTTATTTTACGCCCCGGTATTGATCATATTTCTGTGAATCCCGATCGCAGAATAGCGGATGCCAAAAGGAACCTGCTCACTATCTGGGAACGCGGATATACACAACCCATGCAGCGAAATGATATTAAAGTGCAGGGCCGTGGCGGACTTGGTGGTCTGCTCAGCGGTATCCATGGCATGTGGCGTGGCAACTATATCTCTGATTATGATAAATTCGTTGCCGAAAAACTGGCCTGGGTAATGTGTGGCGGTGACCTTTCGCAGCCGACTCTGGTCAGTGAGCAATACCTCCTCGATCTGGAGCGCGAAGCCTTCCTGAGCCTCTGCGGGCAAAGAAAAACACTGGAGCGCATACAGAGTATTTTAACAACGGGTAAACCGTTGAGGAATTAGGATTGAAAGGGAATATTGGCCGCAAATAATTAAATTTGTATAAACAAATACTATGGAAGAGATTATTTTTCTGGTAGAAGAAAGCGATGAAGGCGGCTATATAGCCAGGGCGCTTGGCGCTGCTATAGTTACTGAATCAGACACCATGGCTGAATTGAAGACAATGGTAAAGGATGCTGTTCATTGCCATTTTGATAATAAAGAACTCCGCCCAAAAATGATACGATTGCATTGGGTAAAGGATGAAGTATTTGCAGCATGAAGTTACCGAGGTATCTTAGCGGAAAAGAGTTGATCAGCAGGCTGAAAAAGTTGGGGTATATGCCTACCCGGCAAAGTGGCAGCCACATTCGGCTGACTACTGAATTAGGCGGAGAGCACCACGTCACAATTCCTAACCATGATCCATTGCGTATTGGTACATTATCGGCCATACTCGCTCTGGTTGCCGAACATTTCAATATCAATCGGGAAGAATTATTGACGAAGATTTTTTGAACCAAATAGACTCGGGTAAGACACTCGAAAGAATACAGAGTATTTTAACAACGGGGAAACCATTGAGGAATTAGGAATATATTAAGGTGATAAATGCGTCTTTACTGATCACAAATAGAGCAATTAAATTCACACTTTATTGCTACATAAATAATTTAATAAGATGGGAATACTCGGTAAACCAACAGGAATTTTTGACCTTAAAAATAGTGACAAATATGTTGGTTCATATATTTCACGCGACGACATAAAAGAAATTTTAAACGTTACTGATGAAGATTTACAAACAATAAAGTTTGAGCGACTTAAGGACATCGAAGTCATAGATGAACGAACAATACAAACCTTATGGTATAAGAATGCAATTCCCAATGCAATTCCTATTGACAAATCAAGTTTAGACGAAATAATTTTAATTTCAATTATTCGGCAAACTTTTCCTCAAATAAAAATTGAAAGACAAATTCGCATTGGACGTTTTCAAATGGATTTGAAACTTACTCTTAATAATAAAGAACTTTTCATTGAGTTTGACGGTCCATCTCATTTTGCTCCATCACAATACGGACCCCCTAAAGAACCATTCAGAAAGAAAGAAATCATTGAAGATGCTACTAGCATTGAGGTTGTGAATTGGGCGTATTGGATACAGCGCTGCTCGACTAATGTTAGAGCATTATTTGATAAAGACATTATTGGTTATGGTGCATTATGGAGCGCAAATGTTCATTTCGGTATGTTTAGTTTTGAAAATTCCGCACAAATTATTGATAAAATTACAAAAAGATTTAACGCAGTTGACAAAATGGGTTATGGTTATTTCTACAGTGCTAATACTAAAGATAGATTTAAGCCAGAACATCCCATAATTGAAAAAATAAAAAAAGGCAAAATTAACATTGATACAATTTTACCTCTCGGTTATACTGAGCGTAATTATTGGCTACCGTATAACCTTCAGTAGGTGTTGATGTATCGTGGATAAAAACTTATTATTTTGCCAATCTCACCTGTTGCTTTTTTGCAACAACAGGGATAATAGGCATGGCCCGCTTTACTTTCTTCACAACCATTTATTCATCTTTATCCACAAACTCAATCCTCGGCACCTTTCCCATAGCCAATCCAAGTTCGATTAGTTTTTTAAGCGTAAAGTTAAAATTCCCATTGAGTACCTGGCTTACGTAGGCATTGCTAACGCCTGGCTTTTTTGCCACGTCCTTTTGCGACAGTTTGTTCACATCCATGTATCCCCGCAATTGTCTGTATATTTCATTCTGGTACTTTGTCAGCAGGTAATCCGGAGATTCCAGAAGTTCGTTTTGAGTTAGCATAATACAATACAAATTTATTAATTACTCCAATTGCGTCACACCCCCCTTCAAACAATTATGTTTTTGATAAGAATTTAAAATAATAATATAGCCTACATTTGGGTTAATTAATTCACATGCCCGGAAAATTAAATATAGTGTTTTGGGGGTTATTCTGCATCTTACTAATCACAGGGTGTAATAATGCCATGGCGCAAACTACCTCTATGCAGGCTAGGCAATATGCTGCAAATAAGGATTACGATAAGGCCATGGAGGCATATGGCGAGCTATACGGACTGAATCCTGATTCTGTTTATTCCGAATACCTCAATACACTCATAGTCGCAAAAAAATACAAACAGGCGGAACAACTGGTTGAAAAACAAATGACCCTCCGGCTCAATCCGTTTTTGAGTATTGACCTCGGATCTGTCTGTTTCCTCGAAGGAAAATATGAAAAGGCATACATGCATTACAATAGTGTTATACAACGGATAAATGGTGACATTATGTTCTCTGAGCGCATTGCCAAAGCATTCATTGACGCGGGCCTTGAAGATTATGCCATTGCCACCTATGACAAAACCGGCCACCTGATTAACGCGCCTTATTATTTCGGACCGCAACTGGCAAAGCTGTACACCAAATGCGGCAATCCTGATAAAGCCGTTGATGCCTTGCTCATACCTATTCCTGGCCAGGGGCTTAACCTCGAAAACGTAAAAGCGGTACTGCTGGAATTACTGGGTAATGACCCCGGCAAATTGTTGATGATGCAGAAAGCCCTCGTAAGAAAAATTAATCAGCAGCCTGATAATGCTTATTATGTTGACCTGCTGACCTGGATCTATACCCAGAAAAATGACTGGGACGGCGCGCTCATACAAATGGAAGCCATTGATGAACGTAATAAGGAGACAGGCAACCATCTCTTTGAACTGGCGCGCACAGCAGCAAACGCAAAACAATATGAAACAGCCCTTAAGGCCTATGACGATATTATAGCCAAAGGAAAAGACCTTCCTTACTTCGTACTTGCAAAAAGCGAGCGCCTCACCGTTGCATTGAACCAGCTTAAAAGCAACCCCAATTACACCGGCAGAGATGTAGATAGTGTGATAAAATTATATGATGCCTTCCTGGCTGAATACCCAAAGCACTATGGTATGCAGGCAGGATCAGACCTTGCAATGGTATTGGCACAATATGGCAACAATGTACCTCGTGCCATTGAAGTACTGAAAAAAGGGATTGCAGACCCTGATATACAACGGAAAATGGCCGGGCAGTTCAAACTGCAGATGGGCGATTATTATGTGCTCATTGGCCAGATATGGGAAGCCTCGCTTACCTATAGCCAGGTAGATAAGGAATTCAGGCAGGATGCGATGGGCGAAGATGCCAGGTTCCGCAATGCAAAGCTGGCCTATTATCGTGGCGATTTCGACTGGGCGCAGCATCAGCTTACCATCCTCAAATCCGCAACCTCAGAGCTCATTTCCAATGATGCTATCTACCTCTCCGTGCTCATCACTGAGAATGTGGAAGACAGCAACCTGGTGCCCCTCCAGCGGTTTGCCTATGCCGGCCTCCTGGTATTTCAAAACAAAGACAAGGAAGCGGAAGCATTGCTGGACAGTATCAATACCGCATACCCTAAGCACCCGCTGAACGACGACATTATTATGGTTCGTGCCGATATGGCCCGCAAGCGCCGCGATTATGAAAAAGCGCTCGGATATCTGAAAGTGATCACTGAAAAATACGGGCAGGATGTACTGGGTGATGATGCAGTTTTTAAAATGGCCGGAATATACCAATTCGACCTCCATAATATGGAACAGGCCAAACATTACTACGAGCAATTGATCATAGACTACCAGGGTAGTACCTTCGTGCAAACCGCCCGCCAACGGCTTACCGAACTGAAAAACGGTACATTGCCATAACTAACGATGGTCATTGCGGATAAAGCTGCACATTTAGTACTTTTGTACCCTCAATGTCCGTAAACTGGCCATTGTAATTTAAATATGCATTCACTGGTAATTTTTGCTTCAGGCACAGGTACAAACGCCAACGCCATTATTGAACACTTCAAAAAAAACAAAAAAGCTAAGGTAGCCCTCATTGTCAGCAATAAATCCGATGCCGGCGTGCTGGATATTGCCCGCAAAGAAGAGATACCATTTCTGATCATCAACAAGCAAACCCTTAAAGAAACGCTGCTTATAGAGCAGATAAACCAGTACAATCCATCGCTTATTGTTCTTGCCGGATTTTTATGGAAAATACCTGAATCTATCCTCCGCTCATTTCCGAACAAGATCATCAATATACACCCTGCTCTGCTGCCCGGCTTTGGCGGCAAAGGAATGTATGGACAGCATGTGCACAACGCCGTGCTCGCAGCCAAAGAAAAAGAATCGGGTATAACCATCCACTATGTGAACAAGGTATACGACGAAGGCGCCACCATCCTGCAGGCCAGGTGCAAAGTAAAGTCAACCGATAGCGCCCAGCAACTTGCTGCCCGCGTCCATAAACTGGAGCACTTTTACTATCCCAGGGCTATAGAGTTTTTATTGGGGAAATAAAAAAATAATGAAACATACATAATCATTAACGCTATTAAACTTATTTTTGTAAAAAAACAAAAATATAAGTAATGGGAATGGTATATGCAGATGTCGAATTAATAAATGCAGACCACTGTCGTCCGACAAAATCCAGAAAGGGCTTAAAAGGTGTGCGTAACAAATTGATTTACAATAGTTCAGTTTGTTTTTTGGCAAAGCAGGGGGGCGATACTATCCTGGGGTAAACAATGTGCTCTGTACTGGTCTCCGCT
>CAIMDZ010000177.1 GCA_903839875.1 uncultured Bacteroidota bacterium | reverse complement strand
CCGAGATCTACACATAGAGGCACACTCTTTCCCTACACGACGCTCTTCCGATCTTTGATTACTGCTGCGTCTTTTATGACGGCGTGCAATACATCCGGCCCCAGGGATGCTGCAAAAGGGGACATGATTAAAAGCGACCTGGATACCACCCAAAAGCCCAACGATGACTTTTTTGCCTACGCCAATGGCGGCTGGATAAAAAAGAATCCTATCCCTGCTGATGAAACATCTTATGGAATCGGTGAGCTGGTGCAGAAAGAACTATATGTAAAACTGCAGAAGATCAACGAAGATGCACAGAAAAAAGGCGAAAAATCAGGCCCCGGCCAGCGGATCGGCGATTTCTGGTACAGCGCTATGGATACTGCAGGTATCGAAAAAAACGGTATCGAACCCCTGCAGACTGAACTGAAACTGATAGCCGGAATAAAAACAAAAGAAGATGTGCTTACGGTGGCCGCACATATGCATACCTATGGCGCTAATGTATTTTTTGACGAGGGAGTGCAGCAGGACCCCATGCACAGCGATGTGCAGGCATATACCATGAACCAGGGAGGATTGGGTATGCCGAACCGCGATTACTATTTTAATACAGATGCCCGTACCGGCAAGGTGCGTAACCAATACCCGGTTTTCATTGCCACATTATTCCGCCTCACGGGCGCTGACGAAGCTACTGCCAACAAAAAAGCGGCAGCTATTCTGGCTCTTGAAACCAACATGGCAAAAGTATCACGTAAACTGGAAGACCTGCGAGATCCTTATGCCAATTACCACAAGTATGCGATAACAAATCTGAAAACAATGGCCCCCGGTACAGACTGGCCCAAAACCTTAAGCCTTATAGGCGTGACCCATGTGGACAGTGTCATTGTTGGTCAGCCGGAATTTTACACGGCTCTCGACAAATTAATAGCAGGCACGGATATTGAAACGCTGAAAGACTATATGTCTTTTCACCTCGTGGCTACATTCGCAAACTATCTGAGCAAGCCATTTGCCGATGCCAACTTCGACTTTTATTCTAAAACCATTCGCGGGGCTGAGGCACAACATCCCCGCTGGCGGCGCGCACTGGAAGCCGAGGAAGGCGCCATTGGTGAAGAGCTGGGTAAACTTTTTGTTAAGGAATATTTCGATTCAACAGCCAAAAACCGTTATGCACAAATGGTGGAGCATGTGCGCAACGCATACAAGGCGCGCATTGAAAAGCTGGACTGGATGGATGACACTACAAAACAAAAGGCTATTCACAAACTAATGTCCATTCGCAAAAAGGTAGGCTATCCCGACAAATGGAAGGATTTCTCTTCACTTAAAATAGACCGCGGCCCCTATGTGCTGAATATGATGCACGCAAATGCCTGGTGGAACAACTACTCACTGAACAAGCTGGGTAAACCCGTGGATCGCGATGAGTGGGACATGACGCCACAAACCTATAACGCCTACTATAATCAATCTAACAACGAAATAGTACTCCCTGCTGCAATGATGACTGTTCCCGGCTTCAGGGATGCCGACCTGGATGATGCGCTGGTATATGGGTATACTGGCGCTTCTACCGTAGGCCACGAGATCACACACGGCTTCGATGACCAGGGAAGGAAATTCAATGAGAACGGCAATCTTTGTACCTGGTGGTCATGCAATGATTCGGCACAGTTTGTAAAACGCGCCGATGTGCTGGTGCGGCAATTCAATAACATGGTACCACTGGATACGTTGCATATTAACGGCAACGCTACGTTGGGTGAAAATCTTGCTGACCTTGGCGGAATATTGATAGGACTTGATGCCTTCAAACAAACAGACACCTACAAGAAGGGTGTTAAAATTAACGGACTCACACCATTACAAAGGTTCTTCCTCGGCTATTCTTTAGGCTGGCTGCTGGAGCAACGTCCCGAAAGGATAGCCACCCAGTTGCTTACAGATGTGCACTCGCCTGCCAAGTACCGCGTAAATGGCCCATTCCCGAATGTGCCTGAATTTTATGAAGCATTTGGTATAAAACCCGGTGATAAAATGTTTGTGGCAGATAGTTTGAGGGTGCATTTGTGGTAAACAACCGCTCTTACTTTAATCATACAGACCCGCAGTAATGCGGGTTTTTGTTTTGGATGATTTCATGTCTCTTACCGTTTGTACCAGTGCGTAAGATTTTCTTACACACTGTTTAGTCTTTGCTTTCAGATGGGTTAGTTTAGTGCATTTTTATTACCAAACGTTCTTGCGAGATGTCTTATGTCAGGTTGTTGGTGCAGCGCAGACAACTACGAAACAGCATTCAGCAGCAGTTCACTGATTCCGCCGGGCCCTCCCCTCTGCACAGGCCTCTGACAGGGCGAGAATCGGCGGGGACATCAGAAGTGTATAAATCAAACCGCCGGGCTATTATGCCCGGCGGTTTGCTATCAATTCATTGTTTGAAAAATTTATTTTCCATGCTTCATTTTCATTTCCACCCTTCTGTTTTTCGCCCTTCCTTCAGCTGTTCCGTTCGATGCGGCGGGATGTTTTTCACCGTGTGCTGCAGCCTTCATCAATCTTGGCTTTATTCCCTGTGTGCGCAAATAGGCTTTCACAGCCCAGGCTCTTCTTTTTGATAATGCTTTATTATAGGCGGCAGTACCTGTATTATCTGTATAACCATTAATTACAAGGGTGCCCTTGCTGTTCTCATGCATCTCTCTTACAGCTGCTTCAAGTATGGGGTAGGCTTCTGGCCTGATTTCAGATTTGTCCAGCTCAAACAAAATAGGAGCCGTATAACTCACCGGCGCTTCATACACTTCTTCCTCTTCTTCAGGCGGTGCAGGTGACGCTGCTTCTTCTTCAACAACGGCTGGTGGCGGTGGCGCCTCAGGCATTTTATGTTTGGGGAAATTATACCTGAAACCTACACTAATACCGGCACAATGGTTCACAGACTTGCTAACGCTGTTTGCGATTGGGTTATACGTTCCTTTTTTGTCAGTGATCTTGTAATCGCCTGCTGCATCATTGGTGAAGTTCTGGTACAGGTAATACGCGCCAAGATTCAGCGACATGCCATGATTGAGCATAATACCCACTGCAGGACGGATCAGGAAGCCTACCGATGGCCTGTTATAATCTACAGTGCCCGTTTTATAAGTGGGCTTTACATTCAATCCTACATTATACCCCTGGTTGCTCAGGCTGTTAAAATAATCCTGTACATTTTGTCCGGGATGGGTACTTGCGTACCTTTCTTTGGTAATAACCAGGTCATTTGCAGCAGGGGTTGGCGAGTTATCATACACCGGTATAATATTTCCCTGCGTTCCTGTATACTTATAGATAGCTTCATAGTTGAAGGATGCATCTGTATTAATCTCGTTTTGTTCGAGGATATTAAATACAGGCCCCAGATCCATATTAAACCCCACCTTGTTAGTAATCCACCTGTTATATTTGAATAAAACGGGGATGCTCATGTTTGATGTAGTTACGGATTCATTTATTTTTCCGTTTGCTGTAAGCACCTGCCTGAAAGTATTCCCGAAATTGTCTGTTGACTTGTATTCAACATGGAAATGATCCATGGTAAGATCTCCCTGCTGATATAAATACATAAGTCCGGTACCTACGCCATAATTCTTGTTTTTTCCGAAAAAGTACGCAACACCTGCGTCAAAGCCACGGGAGTACCCATTTTGAAATTTGATGCCGCTTATGTTTGTATTTACCGCATTGGTATACCCGCCCATATTAGCGGTTGTGAGATTCTGCCATAAAAGTCCGGCTGTTATATTTCCATCAATGCACCAGGCTGACAATGAATCACCCGGGTTATGACCGGCCCTCATAGCAGCCCGTTTTGCGGGTACATAGTCATTTTCAGGATAAATATTCTGAGCATAGGTATTCAGGCAAAGAAAAACGGCAATCAGAATTAAAATATTTTTTTTCATCTAAATCTTTTTACTTCAACTTAATTTTTTATAAACCTTGCAGTTCCAGTCTTTAATCCGTTCTGTGTACAATTAATAAGGTAGCATCCTGCAGGCAGTGAGGCAATATCAATTTGCGTAGTTGCTCCGGCAGTATTCTGTGTCTTCACAATTTTTCCCAGCATATCTGTAATTGTAATCGCAGCTATTCCACCCTGCTGATGATTACCTGTCTCCACATTAATATTGTTTTGCGCAGGATCAGGGTAAACATGCAGCCCGCCGGCATTTGCGTTCACACTTTTTACAGCCGAAGGTGCATTGAAATACGTTTTTTGCATGCAGCCGTTTTTGGTGGTTATTACCCAGTAATACCTGTTGATAAAATCAGGAGCTGCATTTACATAGCTTTGAAAAGCTGCGCCCGAAATATTGGCTGGGGCTAATGTTGATGCATCATCATAACCCCATTGGTAGCTATCCAATGTATTATCGAGGCAAACAAACTGGTAGTTATAATAAATCACATCAGGGTTACCCGATACCGCACCGCTTACTATAACGCCGAATGTATCCTGTACTATACAATTTGCTCCTGCATTGATAGTAAGGGTTACCATTGCATTTCCGCTGAACGGGAAACTGACAAGACAATATTGGTTAGTGCTGCCTACACCGTTAAGATCTGCATTTACTGCACCCCAGGTATAGGTCATACCTGCGGGAGGCATGGACGTAGTACCAAAATTCTGGTAATGCGTACCTGAACATACTACAGATGGTGAGTGCGTGGTAATGGAGGTATTTGCAGGAGGAGGAACCACCAGTACATTTACACTGGAATTTCCGGTGCAGCCACCTGCTGTAAGCGCGTAATAATAAATAGTATTTACAGCGCTGCCGCTGGTATTGGTAAGTGTTTCACTGATACCATCTGCCCCCGAAGAAGAGGACGGTAGTATTCCTGCTACAGTGGCGCGGCTCCAGCTAAATGTTGCTCCTGGCACATAACTTGCAGGTGTGTAATTGAATACTGAACCCGAGCAAATAGTGTCATTCGTTGAGGATGATAACCTGATTGCAGGATGAACCGTTACGGTAACATTTTGATGGTTGCTGCATCCGCCCGATGTTATAGTATAGGCATAGGTAACAGTAATGTCGTAATTGGTAAAATTACTCAACAGTTCATTCGGATTATTAGTACCGCTTGCAGATGGATTTGATATACCCGGCACATAAGCCCTGTACCAGTTAAATGTTGCGCCGCCTGTTGCGCTTGTGGGGGAATAACTGAAAACAGTATTGTTACAGATAGCAGGTGGCGTTAAGGTACTAGTGAGTGCAGGGCCTGCACTAACGTTAACATTAACGGTAGTAGAAGCGATCAGCGAACCATCGGATACCTGCACGGCAAATACATCAGCCCCGGTGTAGCCCGGCGCAGGAGTGTAGGTCACACCGCCTGGTGCAATTGAACTTCCGGTAGACGTAAGGCTGACAGGAAAACCAGACAATGTGCCGTGCGTCGGCGCCAAGGTGACAGTCCATGTTTCTGTTTGACCCACGTCAGCGTCAGTGATGGACATTGAAGTACTGATCCCCGTACCTCCTGAATTCTTACAAACCATTATCAACTGAGAAGATCCTGCATTGAACGCCGGCGCACTGCCTGCAGGTTTACTTCCGGCATTCTGCGTAAACGCAAAAAACAAGGCAACGCCCAGCAAGTATTTTAATCCGGTCTTATGGAGTAGTGTTTTTGATCGCATAGGTATACCTAATAAATTCCCCTGTCGTATAGACATAGTTCTCTAAATAAGTGTGAAAAGTACTTAAATAATACCAAAATGCAAAGCTACTACCGGATTATTATTGAAAAATATATGCAAATTCATTTTTTGGTTAGACCCAATAGTATACCTGCTTCTACATTAACAAACTCAAGGAAACAGGTAAAATACCGCAAAACGCAAAAATAGGCGGCGACGCAGGTATACACGACATCTGGAGTCAAGATTTCATCTGACTACCTATGGGCAACTTACCTCATCCAATACTTCTTTCCAACCATTCAGAAATTCCTCTTTTGATTTATTGTATAAATACTTATACTTTGGAAATTGCACAGTTTTGCAGAAAAAATTTTATTTTGAACTACTTGATTGATAATCAATAGATTGAACCAATATTTTTGCGCAATTCTTGCGCACTTTTTGCACAACTTTTATTTTTTTGCGCAATTTTCACTTTTTTATTTATCGAAATCATTGGGAATGTTGACCTCTCCCCTGGCCCTGTCCGAAGGTAATGGCGCTAACTTAATGTCAATAAATTACATCCCCCCTGCCCCCTTCGCCAACACACAGCCCTTGCGCTAAAGGGGGATTACGTCCGAATAAATCATTTAACCCGATCATTTAATTCAGCTTTTCTCTTTTTAAGTTAGTGACATTACTCTCCAAAGGGAGAGGGAGGAGAAAAGCACCAGAGACATTTTCATTTTTTTTCATTATGGCAGCTACTTGCTTCAATAATTATTCCACAATTTTCATACCGGAAAAACAAAGAGTTACCAACATTTTTGAGTGATCCGGGAGGTGGCGATTTAATATTCAAAGCAATGTAGCGGTCAGAACTTTGTGGATATCTTTATGCAGGAAATTTTGCCGTCTGCCAACTGACAAAATGCTTCTGACAGTATGGGAGGAAATGTGGATGTTGTCAGGCGGGAGGTTTGTGAGCAACACTAAGAGCGGCGGACAGAATCAGCTATAGTGCCTTGGGGACGAAGATGTTTTTTCGGAAGCGGACGCTTCGGCATGGAAGGACGCAGCGAGACGCTACGACCACGTTAACTTTTTTTATTCTAACAACCTTCGACCAGATGGTACACCATTACGAAGCATGTGTAAATCCTGGCCGTTGTACTCAAAACAGTTGCCGTAAAATATTCGAATTTAGATGGCATAATTTTAT
>CAIMDZ010000176.1 GCA_903839875.1 uncultured Bacteroidota bacterium | reverse complement strand
CGTAGCATTGATAATGGCTTTAATAATATGCTTGCTTGTTTAGCTGCTTATAATTTTAGAGAGCTTAAGCCTTCAATTTACACCTCCAAGAGAGATTTTTTCTTGGACTTAGCTGTGCAGAATTCATCGAACTGACGTTAAGATATTATTGAGCCATCCTGATTGGATCAAAAAATAACAATGCTGGCTTTCGTCGAAATAATAAAATAGAAATGGCCTTAACTAAATGATACTAAGGACGCGTCATCATCAATACCATTGTGTCATTAATCCAGTTGGAAGTAGCACTCAGATGCTTTGTGCCAAGGTCTGCCCTGATAAATGTATCATTTGATGTGATATAACCAAATCCATACATCATCCGGTAATGATCAAACAGCATATGGTACGCAGATATGGTATCTATTGTAAACACACCGGAATTAACGCTGTCCATAGTACAGATAATATTGTTGTAATACTTATTACCGGAAAGGTTGGTTATGAAAAATGTTGTAGGAGTAGCGGTTTTAGTCAGGTTTACGGTATAATAGGAAGTATCTTTTACAAAGCCCAAAGAGTCGCTGCCTGCTATTATTTGCATCATCTTCCAAGTCCCAAGATATTTTGTTACCTGGGCGGTACCGCAATTAGGCCCTTCAAAACCCGTAGGGCAAATGCATTTTGGCTTTTTGGTAAAGGTATCCACATGGCAGAATGCCCCGTTATCACAAATAACTCCATTACAGGTATTTGGGTTTGTTCCCACTTTTGTACATGATAACCAAACAATTGTTACGATACAAAATAATGCCAGAACGGCTCCAATGAGTTTACTGCCTTTCATAATTCCCATGGCATAAATTTAGTAAAAATTTTGAATTATTAAAGGTTTTGCCCACTTATTCGGTGAACAGATGCTCATGTTATTCAATTTTTTTATCTCTCGGTTAGTAAAATACTGGTTTAAAGAACTGCGACAGGCAATATGTTTTTGAATTACACCTGCTTCATTTCAGAAACAAGGTCTTGTAAAACTTTCTTGGCATCCCCGAATAGCATAGATGTTTTTGGCCTGAAGAACAGTTCATTCTCTATACCGGCGTATCCGGGTTTCATGCTTCGTTTATTAACAATAACATGCTTGGCTTTTTCTACTTCAAGGATCGGCATACCATATATCGGGCTTGTTGGGTCTTCTTTTGCCGCAGGATTGACCACATCATTGGCGCCAAGTATCAATACCACATCAGTTGTTCCCATCTGGTCGTTGGCATCTTCCATTTCCATCAGTTTTTCGTAGGGCACATCAGCTTCAGCAAGCAATACGTTCATATGGCCCGGCATACGGCCTGCCACCGGGTGGATACCATATACTACCTCAACACCTTTGTCTGTCAATACTTTTTCCAGTTCATGACAGGTATGCTGTGCCTGGGCAACTGCCAGTCCATAACCAGGTATGATCATCACTTTCTGGGCATACGCCATCAGTGTGGCCGTATCATTAAGAGATATTTCTTTATAATTACCCTGTTCCTTGTTACCTGCTGCAGCACCGGCTTTTGCACCGCCAAATGACCCGATCAATACATTCTTCAGCGAACGGTTCATTGCCTTACACATCAATATGGTTAGGATTGTTCCTGCCGAACCTACAAGAATACCACCAGTCAGCATCACCGGATTGTTATACAAAAACCCGCCAAAGGCAGCAGCCACACCGGTAAATGAGTTCAGCAGTGATATTACCACAGGCATATCAGCGCCACCAATCGGCATTACAAATAATATACCATACAGTGCGGCCAGCGCAAGTATACCATAGAATAATCCGTGCATTTCAGGTAAAAAGCCACCTACAACCAGCACAACAAGTGTAATAAGGCCTGCAAAGATGATAAAATTAATTACCTGGCCGCCGGGTATGGTTCTGTCCTTGATCTTTCCGGCAAGCTTGCCCCATGCTATCATACTGCCTGCAAAGGAAACTGTACCAATAAGCATTCCCAGTGCTATCACAATCATTGTGCCGGTTTCTTTCACTTCAGGTTTATTGTATTCTACCAGTGAAATCAGCATAGCGCATGCCCCACCCATACCATTGAACATGCTCACCATTTCAGGCATGGCTGTCATCTGCACCTTTTTCGCGGCAAATGATCCTACAACTGTACCTATTATCAGGCCACCGAAAATCCAGCCATAGTTATGCAATCTTACAGGCTGCCCCTCACCTCCCGTATATTCATAAAGGAATATAGTCGCAAAAATAGCAATGATCATACCCGCAGCAGCGATCAGGTTGCCCTTCCGGGCAGTATCCGGATGCGAGAGCATTTTTAAACCGAGAATAAATGTGATTGAACCTATTAAATAACTTAATTGGAGAATTGCGTTTTCCATTACTTGGTATTTGTTATTTGGTCCCGATTTTTTCGGGATGAATATTACTAATATTTATTTTTTCTTTTTCTTACTAAACATTTCCAGCATTCGGTCTGTAACCACAAACCCGCCTACTACATTAAGCGTACCTAATATTACGGCAAGAAAACCCAGCGTCAGCGCCAGGTAATCGTCAGAATGTGCTGATCCCATTACAATGATCGCCCCGATGATAACCACTCCATGTATGGCATTGGCGCCACTCATAAGCGGCGTATGCAGCACTGACGGCACCCTTGAAATGACTTCTATCCCCAGGAAAATTGAAAGGATCACTATAGTTATCAAACGGTAAGTGGCCGCATTGGTAAATAATTCGTAAATGGCATCCATACTTTTTATTATTGTTTATTGTTGTTTTTTATCCGTAATCTGGTTGGCCGGTAACTCAACTTTTTTCTTTTAACCTTTGACTTTTGACTTCCTATGCCGTCACGCCCGACAATGCAATAACCCGGTCGTTTACAATTTTTCCATCGTGAGTAATACAGGTGCCCTTTACAAGGTCATCCTCGAAATTAAGATTCAGACCACCTTCTTTACTGATGATGAGCTTTGCGAAATTGAGCACGTTCTTGCTGTAAAGTTTGCTGGCATCTGCCGGTGCCGTAGCAGCCAGTGCAGAATTACCAATTATAGCTACTCCGTTATGCATAACGGTTGTGTCATTTTCAGTAAGGTCGGTATTACCACCTGTCACCGATGCAAGATCAATGATCACAGAGCCCGCACGCATATCTTCTATCATCGCCCTGGTAATAAGTATCGGAGCTTTTCTGCCTGGTATCTGTGCGGTAGTAATAATTATGTCCGATTTTTTAGCGTGCTGGTGAATCATGTCGCGCTGTTTATTCTGAAAGTCTTCCGATTGCTCAACAGCATATCCGCCAGCTTTCGAAGCATCCGCCGCTCCTTCCACTTCCACAAACTTAGCGCCAAGGCTCATCACCTCTTCCTTTACTGCAGGACGGGTATCAAACACCTCTACAACCGCTCCAAGCCTTTTGGCGGTAGCAATAGCCTGCAACCCTGCAACACCCGCACCAAGTATCAAAACCTTAGCTGGTGGAATACTCCCGGCAGCAGTCATAAACATAGGGAAATACCTGCAATATTTTGAAGCCGCCAGCAATACCGCCTTATAACCGGCAATATTTGCCTGCGAACTCAGCACGTCCATAGACTGCGCACGTGTAGTACGCGGTATGGTATCCAGGCTGAAAACAGTAAAACCTTTATCTGCCCATTGCTGCATCAGGCGGGGGTTAAACAGGGGCTGGTAAACGCCCATTAGTACTGCGCCCGGTTTTGCATTTGCAACATTTGCAGTCTGAATGGAAAGTACCATATCTGCCGAAGCAAATATTGACCCGGCATCTTTGATTTCAGCGCCTGCATCCATATAGGATTTGTCGCTATAAAACGAAGTTTCACCGGCATTTTTTTCCACCCAAACCTGAACGTTCATTTTTACCAGGGCCGCCACCACCTCCGGAACGAGCGATACACGTGTTTCCGGGGCTTGCTCTTTCAATACACCTATGATCATAAAATATTTAAAGACCTTTTATAAGAGGCCGCAATTTAGAGATTTCTTCGCAGAATCTGAAACTAACCTGACCAAAATCATAAATTAATAATATATTAAACAAATAAGTTTGATGTATATTTACTATTCAGCCTTTGTTTTTAATTTCTGACTTATCGGGCGTAACTTGCAGTTACATTATGGGTTCGTATAGCATAGGAGAAGCACTCAACCTGCTCCTCGAAAAATCACAGTGGAAACCAAAAGTCCATGAACTGCGCATGCGGCAGGAGTGGGAAGCCATTGTGGGAAAAACCATAGCCAAATACACCCGCTCCATGGCCCTCAACGGCAAACGCCTCACCATTTACACCGATGTAGCCCCCCTCAAACAAGAACTGCTTTTAGGCAAAGAACAACTCGCCGCCAATATCAATGAATACTTTGGGGAAAAGGTGGTGGAGGAGATAATTGTGAAGTGAAAATTCATACTTTTATAAGGGATAGCTGATTACATTAGATTGGTTGAAAAAGTCAAAATACTAAAACGCTTTTATTTCCTGTTCAAATTGAGACTTGGTGATACCAATAGTCTGCAGGTTTGTATGCAAATGAAACTGTGGAATGTCTTTATCCTTGGTTCGAACTACAATATTCCTTGTTAGTCTTCTCGGGTCATTTTCAGGATAATTATAATGGTCGTGCGATGCAGTAGTGCGGATATATCGAAGCCCTTTACTTTCAAGCCATTTAATAAATTTGTTGACAGGTATTTGTTTAATGCCCATAAAAATCGCTAGTTCATGGGAATACGAAACGGCTCACTGAATTGCTGCCGCAGCATGCCGGCAGCAATATCCAAATCTATTTCTTTCGGAGGGAATGCAACCCCGGCGCTTTGTTCTATCGTCCACCCATGTAAGCGGAGGTCTTTCTCCAATGTTCCCATCTTTGTACATTCCTCAATGTACGCTGCCATCAGATCATCGAAGGCATCCTTAACATCTTTGATGCTGTCCCCATAGGTAGATAAATTCAACGCGGGACAAAAAGCAAGAAAACTATCCTCCTCCTGGAAAACCAGCACCCCAAGTTGCACCTCAACGTACCTTTTTTTATGTCCTTTTATGTAGTTCATGCTTTTATACTTCTATTACAAATATATGCCAAATATTGAAACTAAAATTTAAAGTCCGGAACAATTTGAGGGCAAAGTAACATGGGGAAGTCCCTTCAGGGATTTAGGGTTTTAAAATATCCTCATCAACTCTTCCAAATGAGTAATCTCAAAAGTAGGCTTCCGCGAGTGCACCACTTTCCCCGGATTATAATAAACCGTATCCCAGCCCGCATTGATAGCGCCCAGGATATCTATATCAATCGCGTCACCTATCATGATGCTTTCTTCCACTTCCGCACCGGCAAGTTTCAGTGCGTAGGCAAATATTTCTGCAAACGGCTTCATGCTGTTGCTCTTTTCTGAAGTGATCAGGTGCTTGAAGTAACGCGCTATGCCCGAGTATTGCATTTTCAGACGCTGAGTAGTATCAAACCCATTCGTGATCAGGTGCATTTCATAGCGGCCCTTGCAGTGCTCCAGTATCTCTTTGGCATGCGGTATCAGTAATGATTGCGTAGGCAATATCTCCAGGAAGGCAGTGCTTATTTCATGTGCCAGCGAAGTGTCGGTGATCTTATGATCCAGCAGCATCAGCCACATTCTCTTCCAACGAAGTTCTTCGCGTTTTATATAACCGTTCCGGTACCGGTCCCACAACTTGTCATTATGAAAATTGTACGACTTAAACAGCGTCTCAAAATCAGGCACATTCCTGTTTGCCAGGTCATATTCTTTATACAACTGGAATAATGTGGCACGTGAATTCTGTTCAAAATCCCACAACGTATGGTCCAGGTCGAAAAAGAGATGTTTATATGATTTACTCATTACGTTGTCGTTCAGCACGGATTAGTATGTGCCAAAGTTACAACAAAACCCGCACTCGAATTTATCACGTACCCCACTCGACCTCACCCTCTCCTTTGGAGTGACCGCAAGGGTGAACGAAGAGAATGAGCATAGCTCCGCGCAGCTCGCGGGGTGAGGCCTCCCGCTCGCATTTGTCAGACAACTCATTCGACCTCACCCTCTGCCATTGACAAGTGCACAACAGGCCTGGAATATTAGGGGCTTTGCGAGCTTAAAGACGTTACGCGTGCGGCAAATATGATCGAGAATTGCGCCTTTGCGTGAAACCCCTTTTTCCGAATTTCTCATGCATGACAACGAGTGTCATTTTCAAAGAAATTTTGCGCGCAAATAAGCTACTCCTTCGGAGAGGGCCGTGGAGAGGTCTCGCGTCACCTCGTCTCCATCTTCCCCTCAATAAACCGCTCCAGTTCTTTATTATGCAGATTCTTCGCAATGATCGTCCCCCTCGCGTCAATCACATAATTTACGGGTACATCCGTTACTTTGTAGTCTCTCGTCACCATAGATTCAACTCCCTTAAAATCACAAACCTGTGTCCATTCCAACTCGTCCGCAGCAATGGCGCCCAGCCATTTATCCTTTACCTTATCTACAGATATGCTCAGCACCGCAAAATTCCCGGATCCATATTTCTTCCACAAAGGTTTTACAATCTCCAGGTTCTCCATCCGGCAGGGATGGCACCACGACGCCCAGAAGTCCACGAGCACATACTTCCCCCTGAAGTCAGAAAGCTTAACAGTTTTCCCATCCTTTCCCGGTAACACAATTTCCGGCGCTGCCGAACCCACAGGCAGACTGAAATAGGTATCATACAACTCATCAAACAACTGCCCGGCGTATTTAGAATGCGGTATCTCGCGCTGATACCTGCTGTTCATTTTCATACAAAACGCAGAATCTTCAGGGAAATTGAACATAAATGTGAACAATGAAATGTAAGGATTCTCAATTGTATCCATCACAGTTCTCATCCTTTTGCTCTGTTCGTTGATGAGATCAATGACCAGTCCCCGCAAATATTTAAGCGTATCTGGTGAAGCGCCGCCTGCCGCTTCCAGTTCGTTCCTCCTTTTCCAGAATGGCTGTACCAGTTCATTAGTATGCCGCCCTAAATCATATATTGCCCGCATCGAACGATTTGCAGCATCCGCTTTTATTAAACTGAACCCATAGTTGAACCGTGTCAGCTCTGTATGAAATTCCAACTGCGAGTGCTTATTAAGCAGGAGAAATGCAAAATTATCAGACGTCCCGCCCCATACCAGCATCACATGTCCCGCGTTGACCTTCGTCACCACCTCCATCCGGTAAAAAGTATTATCCTCAATCACAGATGCCTTCCTGAATTCAAACATCCCTTTGCGATCTATCACCGCACTATCCACAATCATATCCCTGCTGCACCTGAAAAAATCATTGATCGAAGACATCTTAGACAAATACACCGTATGCCACCACACACTATCCTCCGTACGCGCAACAATCCTCCCTTTCACATAAAATCCCCCATCGCCCGCACGGGAAACCGCAGACAAAAAAGTAAAAGCCAATAAGAAAAAAACATGCTTGTATTTCATTGCTCAATCCGATCAAAAACAATTCAGCTAAATATACAATCAAAACCTGCGTATTCAAATTTCCAGGCAGCTCACTCGACCTCACCCTCTCCCTTGGAGAGGGCCGGGGTGAGGCCGCTCAATTTTTCTTACTAAAAAACTCCTTCAGATCCCTGCTCATCTGCTCCCCCCTTCTTTTCAGGTCCTGCAGTTCTTTCTCCACATTGCGGGTTATGTCATTAAAGGTCACAGGGTTGCCGCTGTTCATGTTATACAATTCCGCCCTGCTGTTGGCCACAGGTATTACCGCCCAGGCAATAAGGTAAATAAGCACCCCTATCCCCGCAGTAAGAAACAATACCACCAGCACCAGCCTGATGATCACCGGGTCAATATCGAAATAATGGGCAAGTCCGCTGCACACGCCACCTATTACCTTATCATAAGGGTCCCGCAGTAACCGGTCATTTCGGTAGGTGTTTCGCCCGGGGTTACCCTGGTAACCAGCATTCTGCGAATATTGATTGTAATTCTGCGACGAGTTTGTCGCACCGCCACTCAGGTCGGCAGGTGACCCAAGTGTGTCAATTACCTTACGCACATCATTACGGTCAATAGCCGGCGATCCGCCCTGCAGCCTTATGCCAAACAATTCTGCTATCCTGTTCTCTATGTCTTCTATTATCTCCTTTCCTTCTTCCCCCGTGAATTGGTGCTCCAGTGTGTCAAGATATTCTTTCAAAACCAGGTAGGCATCCTCCTCTATCGGCAGCACCCTGCCTGCAATGTTTATTTGAATGATCCTTTGCATTTTGTGTTGGTTTTATTTTTTAAGTTGTTCCAAAAATAATTGGTTTTTCATACCTGTCACATTGCCCCGTCAGGGGTAAAAGCTTTGTAGTAAATCAATAGAAAAAAATGCACGCACCCCGTAGGGGCGCAACTGTTCGCACTGGATTATTACTCTCCATCATCATCTTCCTCATCCGCATCTTCAGTTGTGTCCTTTAAATTCTTTAACCCCTTAGCCGTCATCACATACTCCTTATCGCTCCGGCAATAATAAGAATTGCGCCCTCTGCTTTCATAATACACCCCGCTGGCGCCATTCATATTCACATTGAACCACTCATATTTATCAATATTCTTGTCAAGCACTATTGCTTTACCCACAGGCACCTCCACTACTATCATCACCTGTTGATTCCTGAATTTATCTTTCTTACTGATGGTAAATCCACGTGGCAAAGTTAAGATACTATCTTGTTGCCCCATATTGAAATTAATATGTGCAGCCAGGGTTCTTGCTTCTTCTTGTGCATGGCCCCGGCTGATGCTCATTTTATAAATATGGAAAAGGCTGTCGCTGCTCTGTACTACTTTTACCTTTACCGTATTAAGCCACAGCATATCATTACTAAGAATACGGAAGGATGAACCGTCATTCATCCAGGTTCTGCCCCACCTTTTATGATAGTGCGGCGCCCCTGGTTCTCCATCATTACTTACATTCACATATAATTTATTCCCGGAAGGCTGGCTCATGGGGTAAACATCCTCCTGCACATGGTCCGACCTGAAATTCCCCGAAAAAGCCGCTATCAGTATCATGGAACATACAACCCCTGCAATCCACAGTACCGAAAATATATAACCCAGGTAATGATGACGTGAACGAACACCTGCTATCCTGCGCACGCCCCACGTAATTAATGCCAGCAGAGGAATTCCCAGGAAAAGAATAATTCCGGTCCATGCTAGAACGTATTGCCCCCAGCCGTCCAGCACATAATCGGTGTATGGCATTAAAGCAATGCCACCAAATAACAACCCTATCAAAACCCCGAAAAGAGCTATAGCCATCGTTCCTGCTATCAATAGAAAAAATGCTTTGAATAGTATGGCTATCACACGCCCCAGCCCACTTCTGCGTGGCCTGGGTGCAGGAGCGCCACCCCTGGCCTGTGTAGCTGCTTTTATCGAGTTCATATCCACCTTCTCCCCGCGCATCTCCAGTTTGTCCGCCGCCGAGGTGGCGTATGGAAGTGCTATCCACAGTATAATATAACCTATCAGCAAAGTGCTGCTCAGCGATCCGACAAATATCCCCGGCCCCCAACCCCACCAATGCCACCAAAAACTATGCACACCGCGTGAAAAAATACTAATGATAAGGGGTATTAAAAAGATCAGCCTGACTATCTTGGTATCTATTTTAAAGTACGCTGCAAGTCCCCCGCAAACTCCTGCTATTACCTTATCATCCGGGTTCCTGTATAACCGCCTTGTTATATTCGACTGAAAACTCTGCGATGGTACTATGATCCAAAGCAGTATGTACACCCAGAAGAAGGCGCCAATCAAAATCACAAACAGTATCCGCACTATCACCGGATCCATACCCGTCCTCACCGCTATACCGCTGCATACGCCGGCTATAACCTTATCATCTTCGTTCCTGAAAAAACGACCTCTTGTCACAGGCTCATTTACCGGCTGCCTTCTTTCTGTTTTTGGTTCTTTCGGTTCTTCCCCCTCAGCCGCTTCTATATCCTCCAGCCGGCCAATGCTGTCAATCACTACGCTCACATCGTTGCTTACAATGCAGGGTGCACCACGCTTCAGACGGTCACTCAGCAGCTCTGCTATCCTGTTTTCAATATCATTGATGATCTCGTCGCTGCTCTCCTCTTTTGCAAAATGGCGGCGAAGGCTGTCAATATATTGCTTCAGATTATTGTATGCCGATTCCTCAATGGGTATTACCCTGCCCTGGAAATTGATACTTATTATTTTTTCCATTTTCTTTAGTTTGTGGGTTGATCACTTTTGTTTGCCTGATCAGTATTATCTGCAAGCGGCGGCAGCGACTCATTTCTGTTCTTCAGCGAATTGACTGCAAATGCCAGTTCATTCCAGGTATCTTCCAGTTCCTTATAAAACGCGATTCCTGTTTCCGTCAGCGAAAAATACTTCCGCGGTGGCCCCGAATTACTTTCTACCCACCTGTAGGTGAGCATGCCTGCATTTTTAAGCCGGGTCAGTAAAGGGTACAACGTACCCTCCAGCACCAGCAGCTTGGCTGTTTTCATTTCCTCCACTATATCACTTGGGTAAGCCTCCCCCCTCTTTATCACAGATAAAATGCAGAACTCCAGTATCCCCCGCCGCATCTGGCTTTGCGTGTTTTCTATATTCATTGTCTGTTCTTTTATTGATTCTGGCACAAAGATAAAGCAAAAGTTTAGTACTATGCAACACAAGGTACTAAATTTATTTTACTACAATGTGATAAATGGTAATGCTCAATGTATAGAACCGGCACTTAATGAAGCCCAACGGGCTTCAATGTGAATAGCCGTGGGTGAAGCCCTCGGTTCAAATAGATAAGGAACAAAGCCCTGTAGGGGCGCAATAGTAGTGTGGTTTTGGGCAATTCGCTTAAGTCAAAGGCATTGTCCGGAGGCGGTTGAATGTGCGTGGGAAATAACAAAAATCACCGGATGTATAAAATCTTTAATTTTGGGTACAAACTAATCGAATGAAAATTAAGTCACTTACCAGGGCAACGCCAAAAGAAGAACCACAGCGCGACAGTATGGAGCAGTACAATAAAGAAATTGATGAAGCATTAAAGCAGGTATAAGCAGGGAACTACATAACGCAGGAAGAACTTGAAAAAGAAATGGAACAATGGTAAATAAATTGGTCGAGTTTGGTCCAGTTTGTAAGCTTTTTACGTTAAAATCCTTAGTCACGTGCCTGATACTATTTTTCATCTTACTGATCTGCATTGACATGTATGGCATTGCAATATATCAAATTTCTTTTGCGAGGGAAAGCATTTACTTATTGACATTGCTGATAGCGCTTTTTTTGTTTCATACAAGACTTAGCTGGTTTATTTTGATGGGCTTTTGCATCTACCGCATTTACAACCTTGTAAAAATAAATTCCGAAGCTGCAGAACCAACTGGCATGCACTTCACAGCTACTCTTGAATACGTTATGATGAAGAACAGGGTAAATTCAACTTTGTTGAGGATCGTCTTTACTATCCCCTTCTACTTTTACCATACCCTTATCATTATGCTGATATTAAACCCCGGCAGAAGATTCTTCGGAATGACAAAACAAATTGCAACAACTCAATAATTCAGATAAAAAGCAACTTACAAGTCGCGGACTTACGACTTACGACACACGACTATAAAAAATGACACGCATCAACGCCGGTATCCCGCCAAAACAACTCTCCCGCCAACACCTCATTGCCGAGCACCGCGAGATAGTGCGCATACCCAATACAATCAAATCAGGCAAAGCTGTCATACAGGATATTCCTGCCCAATTTACATTGGGCAAAGGCCATGTAAAATTCTTTTACAATAAACTCAAATTCCTCCATATACGGTATGATGCACTTTATAAAGAGTGCATTGCCCGCGGCTACAATATGACCTGGTTCGGAGAAGCCTTCCAGGATCTCCCTCCCGAACTATATAAAGATTACAAACCCACCGCCGAAGCCAAAGCCCTCATTAAACAAAGAATAATAGAACGCGGCGGATAAACACAAGCGCCTCAAAACACACCTACCCAAACAACACAACCTCCACAAAACACAAACTACCACGAAGTGGTTAAATCCCACAGCGGTGGGCAACGCCTATCAAAACAACGCGATACATCCCCCATCAAAACAAGCAAAAAAAATATTTCTCCAACCCCGTATCTTTGCTGCCAATAAACAACTATTTACGCTATGCATAAAATTACATCCTGTATCATTGCCGTCTTCATCATACATTCATCGCTCTGCGCCCAGGGCCCGGAAACGGTTGACCCGCTGGCGCCCGGCGAAAATATTTACAAACACTTTACCGGCACCATCGGTAAGCACAAAGCCGTATTGGACCTCCGGTATGGTTTCCAGGGCGCATCTAATTACGGCGGAAGCACCTATTATTTCAGCGATGAAGACGGACTCAATTACTTCCTCATCAGCCAGCCGCCTACCTTCTCCCACAACGATGTTTTCCGTGCCCAGGTATTCCCCGAAAATATCCCCCTGAGCGAGATCAAAAATGTCTACAGCATCTATGTCCAAACCCCCCGTTTCGAATTCACCCTTTCCCACGATTCACTGCTTGGTAAGTGGTTCAACCCCAATGGCCAGGAACAGTTAAAGATTACCCTGACAGAAGACAGGACAAACGCACTTCCTTTTGAATTTAAACATGCCGCAGATTCTGCTGCTGCCACTGGCAAAAAAAACGCAGCTATGAAAGCAGTCGCTACTTACAGAGGTATTCAGTCTACGTCAAAAATAAAGGAGAAAGACGCTGTATTCATATACAAAGCTGTCCTGGCATTCATGGGCAATCCCGCAACAGGAGCCAAAGACTGGCATGACCTGTACAACATCTGTTTAAAGAAATTCCTTGCTGATTTTAATGCATCTGTAAATTCCGGTTCGGAAGTAAACGCGTCCAACTTCAGCGGCAACTATACCCTCTTCCCGGTTTATAACGACAATGGTTTCCTCGTCCTGCAGAAAGGCGGCTTCCAGTACCTCTTCGACACAAAAGAATACACTGACCGCAACCTATACCTCTGCCTTGATGTGAAAGATAAAAAAGTACTGAAATTGGACGACATCCTCACCATAAATAACGACGCCCTCACCACCCTCCTCGAAAAAACATTCCGTAAAAAATACCAGCTCGAGCCCGGTAAAAAATTAAGCGACCTCTTCACCACCGATAAAATGCCCTTCACAGATAATTTCACCCTCGCAAACAAAGGCCTCATTTTCTCCTACAGCCCTTCCAAAATCTTCCGCGACGACCAGGACATCGCTGATCTCCAGGAAATGCGCATCTTCCTGTCTTATGATGATTTAGCCGGCCTGCTGAAGCCGGAGTTTAAGACGAGGGTGGGGGTGAAGTAATGGGGGTAGTATGAAAACTTTCGGTTGATATGAAATCAATCAGACAGAAGCCCCGCAGCCAAATGCTGTTGATGTCGTATTCCCCCTTAAGCGCAAGCCCTGTGCGTTCGCGAAGGGGGCAGGGGGATGTTTAGCGGACACTGCGGAAATGACGATTTCAAAGAAGTTCACTATATTTATTTCATGCCAAATAAAATTATCCCATATAGTCAAACTTCAAAACAATTTGCTCGCAAATTGCGAAACGAAAGTACGCTTAGCGAAGTGCTTCTATGGAAACAGATTAAGGGAAAGTCTTTGGGTGTTGAATTCCACAGGCAGGTGACGATTAATAAATTCGTTGTTGATTTTTTTTGCCACGAATTATCCCTTGCTATTGAAATAGATGGCGTAAGCCATAACAATTTGGAGAAAGACAATGAACGTCAATTGCACCTTGAACAGCTAGGAGTCCACTTTATTCATTTTGCTGATAAAACTATTAAACACGACATGAACAATGTTATATGGGCGTTGAAGAGTATTATAGAACAATTGCAGAAAAAATAACAACTCGTGTTTAGTATTAAACACCCCCCTTCCCGCATAAAGCCAGCGCTTAAGGGGGATTACGACATCAAAATTTTTGCGCTGAATTAATTTTAATTTAGCTCGGAACAAGCAGGACATCCCCCCAAACTTTTCGGTTAAATTTCTCCCGAACTTTCTACTTTCTACTTTCTACTTTAGACTATAACTTAATCAGGTCATCCGTAGCAAAATCATAGAAGTTGTACTCTGTAAGCGGTGAACCATTATCGGCTACCACCTTCACTTTCACCTTATACAGCTTGCTCCACTTCTTCATAATAGAAGGCTTCAGGAACGAACCCTTGGTAAGGTATCCTTCCAGTATGGGGTGCACATGTACTTTCAGGCTTTGATGACCCTGGCTGGCCAGGTACTTCAGGTCTTTTTCTATGTCGTCGCTCAGCAGTATGGATGGACCTATTTTGCCGGTGCCTTTGCAGGTAGGGCAAACTTCCGCCGTAGAAATATTCAACTCCGGACGCAGGCGCTGACGCGTTATCTGCATCAGCCCGAATTTGGAAACGGGTAATAGGGTATGCCGGGCGCGATCGTTGATCATCAGCTCTTCCATAGCCTCAAACAGTTGCTTCCGGTTCTCGGGGAGCTTCATGTCAATGAAGTCAACAATGATAATACCACCCAGGTCGCGCAGGCGCATCTGGCGCACCACTTCCTTTGCCGCTTCCAGGTTGGTGGCAAGGGCATTTTGCTCCTGTCCGCCTTCAGCGCTGCGCGTGCCGCTGTTCACATCTATTACATGCAGGGCTTCTGTATGCTCTATGATCAGGTAGGCGCCGCTGTTCAGGTTCACGGTTTTACCGAAGGAGGATTTCACCTGCTTCGCAACACCGTAAGTCTCAAAAATAGACTGACTGTTATTATGTAATGTTACTATTTCCGCCTGCTCCGGAGAGATGCGGGAAACGTATTCCTTAGTCACGTCCAGTAGCTTTTTATCGTTCACTACTACTTTCTGAAAGCTGGTGCTCAGCAGATCGCGTAGTATGGAAGTGGTCTTGTCCTGCTCGCTCAGCACCATCTGTGGGGCTTTTGCGCCCTTCAGGTTTGCCTGCAGGGACTTCCACATTTTCTCCAGTTCCAGTATATCGGTATGCAGCTCGGCGGTATTCTTTCCTTCTGCGGCAGTACGCACTATTACGCCAAAATTCTTCGGCTTAATACTCTCCACTATCCGCTGTAACCGCTTACGTTCATCAGCAGAGTGTATTTTGCGCGAAATCGCTACCACATCATTAAATGGGGTAACTACCACAAAACGCCCCGGCAATGATATTTCGCAACTCAGCCTTGGTCCCTTCGAGGAAATGGGCTCTTTAAGAATCTGTACTATTATTTCAGGCTTGCCGGTAAATACTTCGGTTATCTTGCCCGATTTAAGTATTTCACCCTCGTTCTTGAATTTACCCATGTCATCGCCCCATGAAGGATTTCCCTCCACAGACTGCCTGGTAAATTTCAGTATCGAACGTAAATAGGGGCTAAGGTCGGTATAATGAAGAAATGCATCCTTCTCATACCCAACGTCCACAAATACGGCATTCAGGCCGGGCATCAGCTTTTTGATCTTGCCAAGATACAGATCGCCAACGGCAAACTGGTCCTGACCTCGCCCATAGTGAAGTTCGACCAGCTTTTTATCTTCTAATAAAGCTATCTCGACACCTTCGGCCGATGAATTAATAATAAGTTCTTTGTTCATTGCTGTGTACCAGTTAGCTATGCTGCGCACACTGATGAAAATATCAGCGTGGCTTCATGGCTGTAATAAAATCCGTGCAGCAAACCAATGCCTGCAAAAGGCAGTGATTGTACAAGATTAACGGCAACGTTTATGAGTAGCAGTGGATAAATTCTACTTGTTCTTCTTATGACGGTTCTTTCTCAAACGCTTTTTACGTTTGTGAGTGGCTATCTTATGTCTCTTTCTTTTTTTACCACAAGGCATGTCCTGAGTGTTTTAATCGTTACTTTAATGAATTTATTTGTTGGTCAATATCATTGCTGAATGCCGGGTCGTTCACTAATTGCTTACACTTTTCCAGCAGTTCTGTCGCCTTCTTCTTATCTCCTTTTCCTTCGTATGCCTGAGCCAGAAAATACAACGCTTCTTTATTTTCGGGTTCCTGCTTCAATACTGTTTCAAACCTCCCTACTGCTTTATCAAACTGCCCTGACTGAATTGCCATCCGGCCTAACAGCATATTTGCAGCAACATCATTGGGTTTCTCTTTTACAATCGCCAGGAGTATCTGCACTCCTCTCATTGGTTCTCCTGTTCCTTCTATATACCCTTCAGCCAGCCCCAGCTTTGTTTCTTCGTTATCCGGGTTGATCTTTAATGACTGCTCCAGGCAACTAACCCCTTCTGCTGCTTCCCACACCTGAACTGATGACGAACTCTCGTTTCCCATCAGCTGCAAAAAGTTTTGGCCTGCAAAGGTGAGCTTTTTTTCCGAATTTTCCAATTTAGCTGCTTTTGCCAGGTACCATGCTGCTACCTGCCCTCCCATATTCCTCTTCCAAACACCTGCAAGTCGCTCAAAAACAACAGCCATACGTGATGAATCACGAATGGCTGCAAGCTCATTTTCCATAGTTTTTACCGAATCTGCGGCAGTCTTCGGGAGCCGGCTCCTTGATGCGGTAAGTATTGAGTCGAAAGAGGCTGCTTTCACAGTGTTAGGGCCGGCGGCTACTGCCCCCCCTGCCGAAGGCCGCTGCATCTCTGCAGTCTGTGTCTTCGGCGGTGGTACTGTATTACCCAACCGGTATAAAAGAGCGATCAAAACAATTGCCACCGCAATTGCTATATAATGTGTTTTCTGCAACAAAGTTCTGATTTTCGCAGCAAAGATAATGAATTATCTCTCCCGATAATTATCGGGACTATCGCGACTATCCGAATGATAATAAGGGACTTTCAGAACAGTGATCCATTAAGCCTTATTCACCAAGGTCTTTATCACTGTGCTCAACGAGTTCATGCTTTGAATCCTTTACTGCCTGTACGAATTCTTTGGCAGGCTTAAATGCGGGTATAAAATGCTCAGGTATCTCTACCGCTACGTTCTTTTTAATATTCCGGCCAATCTTAGCCGCCCTTTTCTTCAAAATAAAACTTCCGAATCCCCTGACATAAACAGGTTCTCCTTCTACCAAAGATGTTTTTACTTCTTTGAAAAAGGTTTCCAGGGCTACGAGAATATCAACTTTTGGTATCCCTGTTTTTTCGGCAATGCTGCCAACAATATCCGCTTTTCTCATGTTTTTTTAATTTTTATTGTTTGAATAAAAGTGTGTAAAGATTCAGGAAATATACTTAATTGTAAATCAACAATCAAGGCATTTTACACGAAATTACCAAAAATCCCGATTACTATTATCACTATTATCTATTTCATCATAAATAATTAATTGTATAAAGCAACTTATTATCAATTTATAGCACCAATTATTGTTATTTTTATAATTCTTAGTTTAAAGTTAATTTAAATTTATGTAGTATATTTTAATATATAAACTACACAAAATGTGTTAGGTGTAATGAGGAATTATTTCCCCGTGAATTCGTTAACAGTTTACAATTATGTAGAATTTTACATAAATTAATAACTCTATTTCATCGCTGAAAAGCCCTATTTTGTTGAGTTTGGTTTCAAAATAAAAGACTTTTCGCTCCTTATAATCTTTTATTGAGTCCGTAGCGAATCCGGCAGCTTAATCACACATAATGTGAACCGGATAAAATTGTGCATTGGTAAATAATAGTTTTGCGAGCTTAACAAAGCAACGGAAGTGTAATAAATTGGCATAAAATTGCGCCTTTGCAGCCTGCCCCGCCATCTGCGGTGGTGAAACTTTTTTTTGCACTGATTCATACCGCGTGAAGTATAACTACTTTTGCCAAAAATTTTTAGTATTGAACAGTAAAAAACAGCGGGCGGTTGCATGGTGGCTTCTGGCAGGTGTCATAATGATCATCATACAGACTTTGCTGGGTGGCGTGACCCGGCTCACCGGTTCGGGCTTATCCATCACCAAATGGAACCCCCTGTTTGGTATTCTACCCCCGCTGAATGCCAGGCAATGGAATGACGCCTTTGAAGGCTATAAACAAATTGGCCAGTACAAGTTCATGAACAGCGCCTACACCCTTTCAGACTTTAAATCCATTTTCTTCTGGGAGTGGCTGCACCGGGAATGGGCTAGGTCCCTTTTTGTAGTATTTGTGATTGGTTTTATTTACTTCCTGGTAAAGAAATATTTCGACCGGAAAATGATACGGCCCTTTATCATCCTGTTCCTACTGGGTGGTCTGCAGGGACTCATTGGCTGGGTAATGGTAGCCAGCGGCCTCAACGACGAACATCTTTATGTAGACCATATTAAACTCTCCATTCACTTTATCTCCGCCATGATACTGGCCTGCTACACGCTTTGGTTCGCACTGCAGCTGCTGATACCTGATGAGCAAAGGGTAACAGATAAAAAGTTGCATGCCGATACCCTGGCGCTCATAATACTGTTGTTCATTCAACTCACCTACGGCTCTTTTATGGCAGGCCTGAAAGCCGCCATGAGCGCGCCATCATGGCCAAAGATAAACGACGACTGGATACCCAAAAGCATGCTGACTGACAGCTATATCAGCAATGTGCTGAATGTGCAGTTTATTCATCGCGGCATTGCCTACCTGCTGCTTGTCTTCCTGGTATGGTGGTTTGTAAAAACTATCCGTACGGCAAAAGAACAACACTCATCACTGCTCCTCAAAACATCCATGTGGCCCATGATACTCGTAGCCCTTCAGGTAGCCCTCGGCATCTTCACCGTACTCACCGCCAATACCATACAACCCGGTAAATTCGGCACTTTTGAAATTCTCGCTGAGCTGCACCAGATGGTGGCGATGATTTTGCTCATGGCGCTGATGGTGAATTTGTATGTGGTGAAAAGTGAAAAACAAGCAGCCCTGAAAGGGTAAAATATCACAGCCGGGGGTGTAACCCCTCGGTACAAAAATAAAAATGAGAGAGCCCTGTAAGGGCGGAATAATAATTTTCCAACCGCTGTTGATGTCCTCACCAACAACCTCGCGCAAGGCAACTCGCGCCTGCGTAACACATAGGTGTCCCACACTTCAAAAGTGTGGGACACCTAACACCGGCGGTTACCAATGTTTATCGGACCGGAGTGTGGTGGTGTTGGTCATGCGCATGTAATCGAGGGCGGCTTCTTTGGTTTTCCACTGGAGGAATTCTTCGTCGGTTAGGAAGACCTGTTCATCGGGGTGTTTGAGGTATTCCCTGAGGTTGTACCGGAAGGCCATTTTGTTGCGCTTTTCGCCGTTGACGAATATTGAATCATAGATGTTTGTGCATGGCTTATGCAGCGTCTGGTAATAATCTTTATAGATTTGTTTTGTGATTATTTTGTCGGTTATTTTTTTGCGCTCCAGCTTCTCTTTTTCTTTTTTCGCGTTGTCTTCGGCTTCCATTTTTATG
>CAIMDZ010000175.1 GCA_903839875.1 uncultured Bacteroidota bacterium | reverse complement strand
TTACCTTAACGGATGCAGCAACTGGCGGTATATGGAGTAGTAGCAATGCGACTGCCATAGTTTCGGGAGGTATAGTGACTGGTGTATCGGCAGGGACGGATACAATTAGTTATAGGGTTACGAATATGTGCGGTATAGCGACAGCAACTAAAATAATTACAGTTAATCCATTGCCATTAGCCGGAACTATAACGGGTTTATCAGGTGTATGCGTAGGCTCAACCATTACCTTAACGGATGCAGCAACTGGCGGTATATGGAGTAGTAGCAATGCGACTGCCATAGTTTCGGGAGGTATAGTGACTGGTGTATCGGCAGGGATAGATACAATTAGTTATAGCGTTACAAATATGTGTGGTATAGCAACAGCAAGTAAAACAATTACTGTTAATCCATTGCCATCAGCCGGAACTATAATGGGTTCATCAAATGTATGTGTAGGCTCAACTATTACTTTAACAGATGTAGCGCCGGGAGGAGTATGGAATAGTAGTAATGCGACAGCAATAGTTTCGGGAGGTATAGTGACTGGTGTATCGGCAGGAGCGGATACAATTAATTATACTGTTACAAATATGTGTGGAATAGCTACAACAAATAAGACCATTACGATAAATCAATTACCATCGGCTGGAACTATTACAGGCTTATCAAATGTATGTGTAGGCTCAATCATTATTTTGACTGATACTATAACAGGCGGGTTATGGAGCAGTAGTAATGCGACTGCAATAATTTCGGGAGGTATGGTGACTGGTGTATCGGCAGGAATAGATACAATTAGTTATACAGTTACAAATATATGCGGTTCGGTATCTGTTAACGCCATCATTAAAATTAATTACTCCGATTCACCAATAATTATTAAAAATGGAAATGTTCTATATGCTCCGTCTGGTTATTCGTCTTATCAATGGCAGTTAAATGGGGTTCCGATATCTGGGGCAACTTTATTTTCCTATATTCCGACATCATTAGGGGATTACAATTTAATCGTGACTAACTCTTTTGGTTGCATTGGTTTTTCCGAACCTATACATATTACCCAATGTAATGTTGATGATATTCTAATTTATCCAAATCCATGCGAATCTATTGTTTATATTCAATGGTGTGGGGCAGTGACCCTGAGGCTAACCTGTATGGATGGCAAATCGCTTAAAGCAATAGAGAATGTGAATGAATTAGACCTTGGAGATTTGCCAAACGGTGCATACTTGCTTACTATATTTGATTTATATGGTAATAAACTTAAAACAAAACTCATTACAAAACTGGCAAAGTAATCCATGGAAATTATAGTCATTAGAAATTATATTTTTGCATAAAGTTATTTATGAATCGAGTACACTGTTTATCGGTTCTTGTATATGATAAATCCTATACAAGCGAATTGTATTCAACCAATAGCATCGGAGAACCAAAAGAAAGATTTTTTAGATTTTATGAACCTCCAAATAATGATGACGTAGTATTATTTGGTGACACTTATTATCTGGTGGTTCATACGACTTATAATATAAATAGGAAGGATAAATTGGTTTATGAGTCATATGTGATAGGTCAAATTGCAGTAATAGAACTCGGCAATGAAAAAGATTACCATAAATTTTTAAGCAAAAAGATTGATAAATACTTAAAGTCTTCCGGGCTTAAAATTTTGATACCAGACAAATGATTCAATAATAATTTTAAGTATCATTGGTTGTCTTTTTTCAATTAAAATATGTGGAAAACTAATGCCACAATTGTAGTGCTCATTATTTTGTTACTTTTGTTACAATGAAATTATCTGACGAAAATATTAGAATATTAGATGACGTGCTTCAACATGCTACTGATATTGACTATAAACCATTCATGATTGGAGATTTAATTCAAAAATTCAAACCAGAAACACAGCAAAATTTTCTACAAGGTGAATACCTCATTTGCTATAATATTCTATCAAGATGGTTAATTGAAGGTAATTTTATAGAGCATGATTCAATTTATTCATCTGGCGGAGGTTATGTTTTAACCGAAAAAGGTATCTTACTTAGAGATTTAGGTTATCGCAAATACTTAGCACTTGAAGAAAATAAACTTCTATCTGAGATAAAAAGACAGAAATGGAAAGATAGAAAAATGCGATTCGATGCACATATCGGAATATATATTGCAATAGCTGCGTTTTTATTATCCTTAGCTATTTACTTTGCCCCCAAACACTTGTAATCTGCAAAAATAATATTTATTTCAACTGCCATAGCTTTAGCCACAAATTGTAAGCGAGCCTTTCCTTTTTGTTTTATATTAATTGCGTAATTATTATTCCTCATTTTTAGAGTAGAGGTTTTATTGTGGAAAAAAAAACTTCAAAAAATCATGGTTTTATTCCGGAATACGGGGTATTCGCCTTAATTTTAGGGTGTGGTAGTAGCCACTCTAAAAATGTGAAAAATGAAAGTATTGTATTGTAGGGTTTCAACATTAGACCAAAAGACAGACCGCCAAAGGGTTTCCGAAAATGATTTCAAATTAGTTATTGAGGATAAATGCTCCGGTGCCATCCCGTTCTTTGAAAGACCTGGTGGGTTTGAAATAAAGAAATTCGTTGATGAAGGTATTTTAACCTCATTATCAGTTTGGCAGATAGACCGCTTGGGTCGGGATTTAAGAGATATTATAAATACCATACATTACTTTGTTGAAAAGAAAATTACCATAAACTTTATAAGTCAGGGATTAACTACGCTGGATCAGAACGGTAAAGAAAACCCGATTACTAAAATGATAATAAGCATTCTGGGAGTTGTTGGGGAAATGGAGAGAGCACAAATAAAAGAAAGGCAGTTTGAGGGTATTAAAATAGCTAAACTTAAAGGTTCATATACCGGGAGAAAGAAAGGCAGTAATGAGAGCCTATTAGATTTCCTTTCAAAAGATAAGAATAAAAAGGCTTATGACTATTTGAAAAAAGGGTACAAAGTTGGTGAAGTAGCCAAAATCACAGACCTACATATAAACACCGTATCAAAAATAAAAAAATTAGTAGAAACAAAATAAATTTGAAATATGGACGCAATAGAATTTGTAGTGAATTATGAGAATTATCTCACAGAGATAGAACAGGCTGTAAAACCTGAATACTTACCAATTATTAAGGAACTGAAAGAAATTGACCCCCATGATTTGGTAAGACCTGAAAGTTGGTTTCAATCTGAAAGCGAAGCCAGAGGGTATGTTTGGAGTAAGTTTTTGAGAGAACTAAAAAAGGGTTAAAAAATATATTTATGATTATTACAATAAGACACCAGACAGAGAACACAATTCACAAGTTTAATGTGAAAGACCCGGATAGCCTTGCATCAGTAGAAGTATGGGCTATCTGTTCGGAAATGAATATAAAGGCTGTTGTGGTTAATGGCAGGTATTATGAAACCAAATAATTGTATCAACACATTTTAATTTTATAGTTTCATTTCATATCACAATAAAATTAAAAAGAGTTGATAAGCATATTGAAATACTGATTTTAATGCAACCCTATCAGAAATGAAAAGATTGCTTAAAATCAGGGCTGGTGGCAGATAGGTGGATTTTTTAACAGACACTATCTGATAGAACCCGACAATATCAGATAGTATTTTTATTGCATCAGTCAAGCCCATATTTAGACCCCTCTAATTCTGTTATTTTCTATTTGTTTTATACATACCCTGAGGGACCACAGTTAGTTTCTTGAAACGCCTTGTAGCATTATGTTACAGGGCGTTTTAGTTTTATGGTTTAAACCTGGTTTAAACTTTTGACTAGTTTCAGCTATGTAAGAAAAGCTGGATAATTTCTTATAAAGTTTCCAATACGCTACTGCTTAACCTATGAAAAAGCAGGGAACGCAGGCCTCAGCTTCAGGATAGACTCTATTTCTTACCTGCCTTACCCATCTTTGTTACAAAGTCTTTACCAGCTTTAAACTTGGGTACCTTACGTGCTTTGATAGAACCGCTGTATATGGAACCGTACATACAGTGGTGTGAGAGGACGGTGAGGGAAACAATCCCTGACCTCCTGCCTGATCGTCGTAACTTTCACCGCAGGGGCATTATCATCCAATTTATTGTATTATTATCCATTCTTATCTACCGGATCAACGGAATCTTTCTATAAATAGCATACAATTTTTTCCTTCAAATTATACCTAATTTCGGAATGTCAGTTCACTATCTTATTCAGTAATTCTTTTTCCTTAGCGCTCACATTACTTAAAGAGATACCATCCGCAATCTGTTTTTTGTATTTGTCCTGAGCAAAAAAGTATTTGATGGTCTCTGTTGCAGGGCCAGACAATCTGCCATTGGTACTCAGGCAGGCATTGATACAGTTGGCAAGCAATTTTTCATCAAAATGGTTCAATCGTCTTAATGCTGCCATTGCATTGGTGCGGGTAATAAATTCATATGAATCTGCGGTAAACGCTACCAACTGGTTTAACTGGTCCTGGTCTTCTTTTTCTGTTAGTGAGATCTCCAGCCATTTGATAAGTACGTTCCTTCCATTCGTTCCTTCAATGCCCTTGGTTTCTGCCAGGTATTTTGCAGTGTTGGCTGGGAAAGCGGTACACAACTTTTCCAATGCGGTAACAATTGTGATATAGGAGGAGTCTTTCAATAATGGCTCATAATCTGTCATGAGTGATGGCGATATTGACCTGGTGTTAGTGATCACTCCTTTCCTTACCTGAACATCTTTATCATGCAAGGCCATTCTTATGATGTCCTCGTTACCTTTATCGTTAATTAATTGTGTTACGATCTCAGTCTTTATAGCATGGAAACTATTAGATTCATAAACCTGTTTCAATATATCTCTTTTCTTTTCGGGGTCTAAGTCGCGCATGGCGAAAACTGCATCGTATCTGTCTATCATATCAGGAGCGTGGAGCGCTTGTGCTTTCAGCATTTCAAAAGGTTTATCGAAAGAAACAGTTTTCAGCACCTGGCTGTTTGGATCGAATAATACAAATGAAATTCCTGAGTTACGGGTGTTAGGGACTTTTACAACATGCGTTTCCTTTTCTATCCATTCGGTCTTTTTATCTACCGTGCCATCCGTATAATGTACTTCAAAATTAATCGGCATTTTGAATAATCCCATTATCTCATTCGTGGGCTGTGCCTGTGTTACAACAAATTGGGTAAACCTGTTCTTCCCTGAAGTGATATCTTCATAACTAACCTTGTAGTCAGGTTCACCACCGCGATTTATCCATTCATCCCAGAACCATTCCAGGGGCATTCCCAGTTCATCCTGGAAAGCATTGAGCAGGTCATCGGTATCCACATTCTCATACTTGTGCGCCAGCAAGTATCGTTTCACTGCCCTGTTGAATCCCTCACGCCCTGTTACATATTTCAGCATTTCCAGCACCACAGATCCTTTTTGGTAGATAAGGGAGGTTGGCGTCTGACTGTGGGATATTGCTTTTTTATCAGTTGTGCTGATGGCTGAAAGATATGCCTGTCGTCTTATCCAGTCGAAATGGTCCTGACCAAAACATTCGCGTTCTGCGCTGATATTGTAGTGTGTGGCAAAGCTTTCCTGCAGCCAGTGGCTGTTTGGGCTTCTTGCTGTTACCATATCACCAAACCATTGGTGTGCCAACTCATGTGCATTTACCGATACGTAGTTGCGGTCGTTGTAGCTGCGGGCATCTACCTGGAAGAAATCGCCGAACAATGTTGCAGAGGTGTTCTCCATAGCCCCGTACATAAAATCCTGCACAGGTATCTGGGAATAAGATTCCCAGCCATAAGGAACACCGATTTCGGACTCAAGGAAATTGAATATCTTCTCGTTGAATTTGTAGGTATAGTCGTATCTATCCTTCCATTCGGGATAATACCACTGACGGAGCGGGACACCCGAAGCGGAGCGGGTTTCCTTAATCTCATACTTACCGATGCCAAGCATAACCAGGTATGATGCATGAGGATGGGACATCCTGTAGTGCCACAATTTTGTACCGTCTTTCAGCTCTTTCTCCTCCACCTTCGCACCATTGGAAAGCACCTTGTAGTCTTTGTTGAATTTCACGATCAACTCAGTTATCAATTTGTCATTTGGTGTGTCATAGCAGGGGAACCAATTACGGTTATCAGTTCCTTGTCCCTGGGTCCATATTTGCTTGCGGGACATGTTGTTCGGATCATTCCATCCAATAAAATAAATGCCCCTGTGCGGGTATGCTTCATATTCTATATTCAGGCTGTCATCTTCGCCATAACGCAGGGGTGTCACAGGGTAAAATTGGATACCGTCAGCAGTAGTCTTGTATTTTACAGGCTTCCCGTTAAGCATAGCTGACTTTACCTGAATACCGGGACCATCCAGGAAGAAGGAATCAACCTGCTGCCGCAAAGGAGTAAAGTGGTGGGTAATGTTTCCTTTGACAAGGCCTTTTTCAGGAACAAACTCAACAGCCAGCCGCATGCGCACAAAATCGAGGGTGTGTTCCCGCATCATGCTGCCCGGATCAAACATTTGGGTTACATTGCTGTGCTGTGCGTTTGCCTGCAGGGAAACTGCAGAAAATAAGAAAATACCAAAAAAAAATTTCTTCATAAAAGTGTATTTACAATTTTTATTCTGTCATTTATTGAAGACCAATCAGCTGACAATATAGTAAATTAACAGGACGCTCTGAATATTGTGTAAGATGTGTATTGCCCGGAACAAAGACCTAGATCAAAGCAAAACCACAGCCATGGCGGAAAGTACCACCATGGCTGCAATAAGGTTGATTGTTTTTTTTAATTTTTTTCGGGGATCAGATTTCCCCAGGTTCAAGTGATGGCTTTTTGCTTAAAGTATGAAGCAGATCAACCAATTCACTTTTTTTAATTTCTCCCAGTTCCCTGTCCGCATCTGCAAATCGGTAAAAAATATTTTCCAGCTCATCGTCGGTAAAAAGGGAATATGCTGTTTGAAAAAGTTCTTCGTTTTCTACAGCAATATGATCTAATAAAGCTTCAGTGTATTCGTCAATTTTAACTGAGGCTTCCTTATATTTCTTTTCCTCAAGGTCCAATTCGATATCACGGATAAGTTCGCGAAAATAGGTATGGTTGTCGAACATTTCTCTGACAATGCCATCCGCGAGCAATTCGTTCTTTTTCATCATTTCAGGGAAGAGAATTTCTTCCTCTTTGTGGTGATGGTACTGATCTGCATATACTCTGAAGAACCGAATAAGCTCACTGACCGTGAATTCGTATTCTTCATCATTGGCGCCAATGAGCGTTTTAGCTTTTTTAGCTAATTCGATAGCATTTGAGATTACCTCGTGCTCATCAAAAAGGATCTTAAGAGAATTATTCATAGTTGTAAAATTTGGTTCTTCCCAATGATAAAATACTTATGTTCAAATTATAATTACCAATCGTTTTGTAATGCTCATTACCAGTAAAGATGTTTCGTTCCTTAGCATGACAAAACGGGAGTACAGCACTTAATAAATCACCTGTCTGACTGCGAAAAGCGGTACTGAGGTGGTTTCTGCCTATAATTATTTTCGTACTCATGCCGTTACATGTTAGCGCCGATGCTTTTTCCGCCGTCAACATAAATTGTTTGTCCGGTAATAAAATTTGTTTTTTCAGCAACCAGGAAGGCTACGGTATTAGCTACATCAGCAGGGCTACCCATTGATTTTGAAGGTTGTGCCTCAATTAATTTTTGCAGCACATCGGGTCCCAGTTTTTGTGTAAGGGGCGTATCTATCAGACCGGGGGCTACTGCATTAACGCTTATATTGAATTTGCCCAACTCAAGCGCCAATACCCTTGTCAATGCAACTACCCCGGCTTTGGATGCCGAGTAATTACTTTGACCGCGATTGCCCAACCAAGCCCTTGAGGCAATATTTACGATTTTACCAAAATTCTGTTCTTTCATAGCAATAGCCGCCTCACGGCACATAAGCCAGGTGCCTTTCAGATTCACATTAATTACCGCATCAAAATCTTCGACACTCATTTTCCAGATCATATTGTCGCGGATAATACCGGCATTGTTCACAACAGCATTGATCTTCCCGAATTTAGTTTTCACCGTGGTGAAAAGTTCATTCACCTGGAGCTCATTACTAATACTGAGATTGTGAAATTCCGCATTTTCATTCCCAAGTTCAGAAATCAGAACCAAGCCACCATCCGCATCAAGATCTACAGCTATGATGTAAAAACCTTCCATTGCGAGTTTTTTACAAATTGCTCTCCCGATTCCTTTGGCGGCACCTGTAACTATAGCTATTGGTTTGTTTTGCATAGTATTTCTGTTTTGTTTTTAACTGCCAATAATTTTGCAAGAATACTTATTGCTATTTCATCAGGGCCTTCGGCACCGATATCAATTCCCATAGGCATATCCACCCTTTCTATATCTTCTATAGTACCAATGCCTTCCTCTTCAAATAATCTTTTTGTTACCTCTACTTTTCTTCTGCTGCCTATCATGCCTATATAGGCATGTGGTTTTTCGAGGCAGAAAGAAAGAATTTCCCTGTCGAGGGGGTGGCTGTAGGTCATTATAGTAATATAAGTTTGCTCGTCAAATAGCAGCAAAGGTGTAACCTCCTTATATTTTCCGTTGATCTTATTTACCCTGTCAATATTTATTTGGCCGAGGTATTCATTCCGGTCGTCAATAACAGTTATTTCAAAATCAAAATCAACTGCTTTTCGTGCAAGTGCAAGCCCGGTATGTCCGGCTCCGAAAATGTATAGTTTATTCCTTTTCATAACCGGTTCTATATAGATATCCATGCTGCCTCCACAACACATCTGAAGCTCTTTGAGCAAATCATAGTGGAAAAAGCCGGGTTTTTTTATTTTAAGAATGTTAAGTGCATCTTCGATTATTTTTTTTTCAATTCTGCCACCTCCAATAGTTCCGAAAATAGATCCGTCTTTGTAAACTAACATCTTTGCCCCGCTATCCCTGGGCGTAGATCCCTTTGTATTTGTAACGACACATAATGCGAATTCACAATTAAGTTTACGTTGCTCCGCTATTTTTTCAAAAATATCATTCACGAACCAGGATTGATTTCAGAAGTATTAGAAAAGTATTTTTCATAGTCAGACGGGTAATTGATATTTAATAGGCAATTAGGATCATCGGTTATTATTTTATACCTGCTAAACATCAGAAGGATCTCATTTAAAGTGTTTCTGTATCCGGTGAGTAATGAAATTTTTTTTATTACTCTTCTTGTGATCAGTATCGGATGCCCTCCCTTATTATTGAACTCAGGAGAGATATAATCAGCAAAATCTCTAACGTTGTATAAACTATTAATTAAATCTTCTGTAATAAACGGATTGTCTATATTTTGAATGAAACAATATTGAGCATCCGGTGAAGTTGATAATCCCAGTTGTAAAGAATATAGCCTTCCTCTCTCAGGAAAATAGTTTTCTACTATAATAACATCACGATTGACCAGTTCATCTGTTTTAAATACAATACCATAATTTTTTACAACAATTACCCTGTTTATTCCTGCATTCCGGTACACATTGGTTATATGCTGCAAAAAATTTTCATTTGAAGAAAACCTAAGCAAGGCCTTATGCGTTTTCATCCTGGTTGATAATCCTCCGGAAAGGATAATACAGATTGTTTTATTGTTTGGCAGAAGCTCGTTCATTTCATTTTCTGAACTGGAAATAAATCTATTCAGTATGCTTTGGATAAAAAATAATTATATGCAAATAAGGGAAGTTTCAAAGTAAAAAACCTGATTTAAATCAATCATTTTTCTGATAGTAATCATAATTCAAAGGATAATCTTATCGGAAATTGTGGAATTATTTCCTGACTGATAAAAAGGCAATAAAAAAATAGAAAAACAACAGCTAATGAAACAAGCTCCTGATCGCTTGACCTCCTTGTTGGATGAATGCAAATCCCTCGCATTCGATCTGAATTTTAGTTATGCAAAGCAATGGAAGGCAAAATCCAAGTATAGGTTATTGGTGGGATATCTTCCAATCTACGTGCCAAGAGAGATTATTCATGCAGCAAATGGAATGGCTGTGGGAATACTTGGTGTAGGTGACCGAAAACAAATTATTAAGGGGGATGCATATTATCAATCATATATATGTCATTTACCCAGGGGAATAATAGAAATGGCGCTGGATAGTAACCTTGATAATTTTGATGGTTTTCTTTTTCCTTCCATCTGTGATTGTGTCCGCAATTTATCGGGAATGTTCAAATTAGCCAAGAGGGGAAAGTTCACAAGATATTTTGATTATCCTCAGAATTTCCAAAAAAATATTGGCGGAACATTTTACCGTGAATTGCTTGAAACAATCATTAATGATATGTTTAAGTTGAATGATATGAAAATCACAACTAAACATCTGAATGATTCCATTGCCTTATACAACCATAATCGCGAACTGATCGAAACCATATATAACATCCGCCAGGAATATCCATGGAGATTATCAGCTGTAGATGTGTACCATGTTATCAGGGCTGGAATGGTAATTAATGTAGAGAAGCACAACGAAATGCTTGAAGAGATTGTAGATCTTATCAGTGAGGATTTCGGTGAGCCTATGGATAATATCAGGGTAGTGATTTCGGGTTCATTCTGTGAGCAACCACCCATTGGTATGATCAAATCCATAGAGATGGCAGGATGCTATATTGTTGATGATGATTTTATGCTTGGTTCGAGGTGGATACAGGGGAATATCAAAGATTCATCCAGCGACCCGCTAAATGAACTTGTGGATAGCTTCCTGACACAGAGCGCTCCATCTTCAGCGATATATGATGTTGCTGATCCAAAAGGAGCCAGGCTTGTGAAGCAGGTGAAAATGAGAAATGCCGATGGTGTGATCTTCTGTGCTGCAAGCTTCTGCGATCCTGCACTGCTTGACAGACCATCTTTACAGAAATCCTGTGATGATGCGGGTATCGCCCATATTAATTTCCAGTTTCATGAAAATACCGGACAGTTTAAAGTTATTAAAGAACAGGCCGGTACATTTTCTGATTCTATAAAGTTATGGGTGTAATTAATTAAAGCACAAACCAAAATAGTCTTGATAAAACAAATTTTTGAACTTAATCATTATTCCAAATGAGCAACCCGAAAGAAGCGATAAAAGAGAAGAGCATGGTGATTCAAAAGGAGATGCTGGCAAATCTCTTTACTGAACTTAGCAATGCAAAAGCAAATGGGAAAAAAGTAGTTTACACATTCGTGCCAGGCAATATTACAGAGTTAATCCTGGCCATGGATATGCTTCCCGTATACCCTGAAATTAACGCCCTTCAATCAGGTATGCGTAAAAAATCAGGAGGTTATATTAAGGATGCTGAAAAGCTTGGATTTTCTGAAGACGTTTGTACTTATGTGAAGTGTGACATCGGGATGATGCTGAACGGTAACATAGGCCCGACGGGTGAAAAACTTCCGGAGCCTGATCTTTTATTACTGAGTTATACAGGTTGCTTTACATTTCTTAAATGGTTTGAGAACCTTGAAAGACTCTATCCGGGAGTTGAGATCGCTATGTTGCACACACCTTACCAGGAGGATGGTGTGATCACGGATGACCAGATCAATTACATGGTAAAACAATTGAAAGAAGAGGTTATCCCCAAAATGGAAAAGGTAGCCGGTAAAAAACTGGATTATGACCGTTTGTCGAAAATGCTGGACAATTCAGTAAAGGCTGAAGATCTTTGGGTTAAAGTGCTGGAAACAGCTAAGAACAGGCCTTCATCAATTGATGCATATTTCGCAGGAGTTTACTACATGGGGCCATTGAATACAGCATTTCGCGGAACAGAGGAAGCAGTGACGTACTATGAAGAACTATATAAAGAAGTAACCGCAAGAATGGACCAGGGGCTTTATCCTGTAACGCCTGAAGGTGAAATGAAAGAAGAAAGATTCAGGCTGGTAGTGGAAGGCCCGCCAAACTGGACAAACTTCAGAGAATTCTGGAAGATATTTTACGATATGGGCGCTGTGATAGTCGCATCTACCTATACAAAAGTAGGTGGCTTGTATGATCAGGGGTTCCGTCATGAACCAGGGAAACCGTTGGAAAGCCTTGCTAAATATTGCATGGGTTGTTATACCAACCTGAATTTGCCGCAACGTGTTGATCTGATTGAGCATTATATTAAAGAATATAAAGCTGATGGATTCCTGATCAATTCGATTAAGAGCTGCAATTCATTTTCAGCAGGCCAGCTATTGATGATGCGTGAAGTGGAGCAAAGATGCGGAATACCTGTTGGCTTTATTGAAAGTGACCTTGTTGATCCCCGTTATTTTTCATATGCTAACATAAAGAACAGATTGGAGTCTTACTTCCAGATGCTGGGTCAGAGGAAAGTAATATTAGCGCAGGAAGAAACAGTTATTTAATTGAACACTGAAAAGCAAAACATAGAATGAACAAGTATTATTTAGGAATCGATCTTGGTTCGACCACATCAAAAGCCGTAATTATTAACGAGCAGGATGAAATAATAGGGAGGGGAATTACCAATACACGCGCTAACTATTCGGTAGCGGCTGATATTGCTAAAATGGAGGCAATTTATAATGCCCGTTTCTCTATTCTGAAAAAGAATCTTGCCAAAGAAATAGAATCCAAGCCGCAATACAGAAAATATTTATCGGATCTGGAAAGTGTTTTCCAGTATGAGCAATTCAAAGTGAGAATTGATAAACTTGGTGATGAGCTGCTGAAAACCTGCTTTAATTATTATGAAGGCGAGCGAAGGCAATTAATGGTTGATCACCTAAGGCAGATAAGGAAGGAGATAAAGCCCAGGATCAAACATCAGTATATTTATGAAAACCTGGGGGATAAAAACCAGTTTTTCCGTGACATAGTATCTGAGCGGTATAACGAGGTGGTGAATAAGTTTGATATCTCACTTTTTGAGCCGTTGATGACTATATGGGATAAGAGCATTACGGCAGCAGAAAATGAAATTGTGAATTTTGATTTTGAGAGCCTCTTCATCCAGGCGATGGACCTTCTCAAAGAAAAATATGAAAATCTTCCTGATCAGTCTGAAAATATTCCCATTGAAGCCAATGCAAATTTTGATGCGGAAATGTATTTGCTGAAAGGCGATTTTAAAAACGTTTCAGAATCTTTAAGGGACCGGATAAATGAGGTTGCCAATCTTGAGTTTAATATTGAAAATATGACCGGTACAGGTTACGGAAGGGCACTATTGCCATTTCCGCAGGATTGCATCAGGTCGGAAATTTTGTGTCATGCTTTTGGCGCTCATGCTGTTTTTCCTGATACCCGAACTGTACTGGATATAGGTGGGCAGGATACCAAGGCAATCCAGGTGGATAAATATGGACTGGTAACAAGTTTTCAGATGAATGACCGTTGTGCAGCAGGGTGTGGCAGATATCTTGGATATATAGCTGATGAAATGAGTATTTCACTTAACGAATTAGGGCCAATGGCCTTAGAGGCTGAGAAAGAAGTAACCATTTGTTCTACGTGTACGGTATTTGCTGGTGCTGAACTGAGGGAACTTACCAATATTGGGGAAAAACGCGCTGATATACTCGGTGGGTTGCATAAGGCGATCATCATGAGAGCAATGTCGCTGATAGCACGGTCAGGCGGGGTGTTCAACGAATTTACCTTTACCGGAGGCGTTGCAAGAAACCAGGCGGTCATCAAATACCTTACCCAATTGGTGAAGGAAAATTATGGTGATGGGATCAAAATAAATATTCACACAGACTCTATTTTTATGGGAGCGTTAGGTGGGGCCATGTTTGCAAGAAGAAATATTCATGTAGATCTGCCAAGTGCAAAAAAAGTGACAGCGTAGGGTAGTCATAAGTCGAAAGACGAAAGTAGTAAGTCATGGAAAATTGATATAGATAATCAAACAGTTAATACCTTAAATAAATAATATCATGTCAGAGACAGTTTATACGATGGGGATAGATGTAGGGAGCAACTTTATCAAGCTGGTATTGATGGAGTATTCCGATCAACCTAAGTTGATAGATAAGCATACGGAAAAAATCCGTAAGCGTAACCCAACGCAGGTTGCTGATGAAATGGTGCAGTTGATGCTGGACAAGAACAACCTGAAATATGAGGATATAGCCTACCTGGCATCAACAGGGGAGGGTGATCTTGTTAAACGTAAGCGAGGTCATTTTTACGGAATGACTACCCATGCCCGCGGAGCAAACTTTTTCTTTCCTGAAGCCCGGACTGTTGTAGATCTGGGTGCGTTATATGTTCGTTGCATACGTATTAATGAAGGCGCCCGTGTTGAGGATTACAAAATGACCGGTCAGTGTGCATCAGGGTCAGGGCAATTCCTGGAAAACATATCAAGATACCTTGGATTAAGTATTGAGGAGGTGGGCGATGTTTCTTTACAGGCTACGAATCCTGAAATCTCATCAGGTATATGCGCAGTGCTGGCAGAAACAGATGTGATCAATATGGTGTCGCGCGGAATAAAGACACCTGATATTATTAAAGGTATTCACCTTTCTATTGCGTCCAGGGTTATTAAGTTGCTTGGATCATTAAGAGCTGAATCTCCTATTATTCTTACAGGTGGTATGGCACTCAATAAGGGTATGATACAGGCTATTGACGAAACATTAAAAGAAGGTACCAAGAAATTTGTAATACATGCTCATCCTAATTCTATTTATGCAGGATCAATCGGCGCTGCATTATGGGGAGGGTATCGTCATTTTAAGTTAAAGGAAAAACAAGCAGTTGCATTTTAAATCATATATATGGAACCAGCGACAATATTTCCGGTGGTAAAAGCTGTGCATGAACTGGATTATCTTTTCAAACCCAGATCAATCGCGATTATAGGCGCTTCTCAGAAAGAACTGTCCATTGGGAATGTGATTGTCAAAAACCTTCTTCATTACGGGTATACCGGATCTATTTATCCCATCAATCCGAAAATGGACGAGATCAGGGGTGTAAAGGCCTACGCTACCATATTTGATGTGCCGGATGAAATTGACCTGGCGCACGTAATTGTACCCAGCAAATTTGTGCCGGGTGTAATTGAGGATTGCGGAAAGAAAGGTATCAGGGCTGTGATCATTAATTCTGCAGGGTTTAGTGAAATGGGAGAAGAGGGCATTGCGTTACAAAATGAATTTCTGGCTAATGCTAAAAAGTACGGAATAAGGATTTTCGGACCAAACTGCCAGGGAATTATTAATACAGACCCGGAATATAAAGCTTACTGTGATTTTACGTTTACATTTCCTAAGCCGGGAAATATTTCAATAGTTGCGCTGAGTGGGGGAGTAGGCGCTTTCATTATGCAAAGTCTTTTCGACCTGGATATCGGGATGAGGATGTATGCCTCGAACGGGAATGCTTGTGATGTATCTATCTCTGATGTGATAAAGTATTATGGAGCCGATGATGAGACAAAAGCAATAATCCTATATACTGAAGGGCTATCTAACCCTAATGAATTTATGGAAGTGGCAAAAGAGGTTACTAAAAAGAAACCTATTCTTGCTATGAAATCCGGCAGGACAGAAGAAGGCGCAAAGGCTGCTGCTTCTCATACGGGTTCACTTGCCGGCGTTGATATTTCTACAGAGCTTATTTTTGAAAAAACCGGAATTGTATCTTTTAATAATGAAGAAGAGTTGTGCCAGGTGGCAATGGCATTCGCTACCCAGCCATTCCCCAGAGGGAATAGGGTAGGTATCATTACAAATACGGGAGGACCTGCAGTAATCGCTACTGATGAACTTGTCAGCGCGGGGCTTGTTTTACCTGCATTGTCTGAAAAAGCGAAAAATATTTTACAGGAAACAATGTTGCCTGAAGCTTCTATCGGTAACCCGATTGATGTAGTTGCTACCGGTGGTGGAAAGCATTTCAGGAGTGCCATGGATGTGCTGATGGATGAAGAAGGTATTGATTCTATTTACATCAATTTTGTTACAGCACCATTTACTGATACAGACGAAGTTGCCAGAAATATTGTAGCGGTCAGCCAATTAAGGAAGAAGCCGATTGTCTGCAATTTTATGACCAACATGAGTCTTGACCGTTTCAAAGAAACGGCGAGAATACTTAAAGAGGGAGGCGTGCCATGCTATAGTTTTCCAACTACTGCAGCAAAAGCGCTTGGTGCACTTTACAGGTACAGTAAAACCCGGTCAAGAGCAATTGGAGAAGCACAGGATTTTAACGATGTTGATAAGAAAAAAGCTGAAGTAATTATCAAACAGGCTAAAAGGGAGGGGAAACAATTTCTATCAGCCGACCGGGTTTATGAATTACTTGCCGCATACGGTGTTCCGGTTGCAAATTGGTGGCTGGCAAATGATGTGCACGAAGCAATTAATGCTGCTGAAGGTATAGGATATCCTGTGGTGATCAAGGGAGAGTCAGAGTCATTGATCCATAAGAGCGATATGGGTGGTGTAGCCATTAACCTTAAAAATGCTGATGAAGTAAGATCTGCTATTGAAAAAATGAAAGCAAGTATCAGTGTTCCGAATCTCAGGTTTTTGGTTCAGAAATTTCTTGCAGGTGGGAAAGAGCTTATTTCAGGGGTTAGTATCAAACCAGGATTAGGGCACCTTGTTATGTTCGGGTTAGGTGGTATTTATGTGGAGGTATTGAAGGATGTAGTTTTCAAAATTGCACCTGTAACTGAGTTAGAAGCCAGGGAAATGCTTGCCTCCATCAAAGCAACCAAATTACTTGATGGGGTACGGGGTGAAAAAGGAATCAATAAAGAAAGTGTAATTGATATCATACAGAGGGTTTCAAAACTTGTGACGGATTTCCCGCAAATTGTGGAAATGGACCTGAACCCGATAATTGCAATAAACGACATGGTGTATGTTGTTGATGCCAGGATAAAAATTGATTAATCAGGTTATTTATGTATAAAATTGAATCTGCTGTAAAATTGAAGGAAATAATGGGTAATTATTTTCTTGGAATGAAGGATACCACAAAAAAGTATGCATGGTGTACCAGTGTGGGGCCGGCTGAATTATTAAGGTCATTTGGTTTCGAAGTGCATTTTCCGGAAAATCACGGAGCATTATTAGGCACAACCAGAACTGCAGGAGATATGATTCCTGAAACAGCTAAATTTGGTTATTCGAATGATATTTGTTCTTACCTCACTGCAGATATCGGATCCTATCTTAAGAAGGAGACTCCGCTTACAAAGCATTATGGGTTAAATGGTCCGCCTAAGCCATCTATTATTGTGTACAATACGAATCAATGCAGGGAAGTGCAAGACTGGTTTACCTATTTCGGGAAGGAATTGGATTGCCCGGTTGTTGGGATTTGTCCACCGAGGCATTTGGATGAAGTGACTAAAGATGAGATTGCAGATGTCGCCGCCCAGTTCAAAAGTATGATACCAATTTGTGAACAGGCAAGCGGTCAGAAATTTGATATTGATAAATTCAGGGAAACATTAAGGCTCAGTAAAGAAGCAACAGCTCTTTGGAAGCAGGTATTAATGACGGCCAGGGTTTCTCCTTCACCTATCAGTTTTTTTGACGCAACCATTCATATGGGGCCAATAGTGGTGTTGAGGGGTACGCAGATTGCGAAAGATTACTACACGCTGTTGCTGGAGGAACTTAGGGGTAATGTTAAAAAAGGAATTGGATTTCTTGAAGAGGAAAAGTGCCGGATTTATTGGGATGGAATGCCCATTTGGGGAAAATTAAGATCATTGTCGGAACTTTTTATACAGAACAATGCTGCTATAGTCGCTTCCACTTATTGTAATAGCTGGATATTTGATGCTTTTGATGAAAAAGAGCCGTTTGAGTCCTCTGCAAAAGCCTATACTGAAATATTTATTAACAGAAGTGAGCATGCAAAAGAAAAGATTCTTGCAGGACTGATAAGAGATTTCAGTATTGACGGGGTAATATTTCATGATGCAAAAACATGCTCCAATAATTCGAATTCAAGATTTGGGATGCCTCAAAGACTACGTGAGTCTCTGGGCATTCCGACACTAATAATAGAAGGTGATCTGTGTGATCTCCGGTTTTATTCAGAAGGACAGAGCATTACCAAAATAGAAACGTTCATTGAGCAAATTGAAAGCGCTAAAGTTTTTCTTTAAACAACAATTTCACAATACCAGGTATGAACAAGTTTGCCGCGCTCAACAATAATTTAGTCAAACTTTCCAATGGACAGGAAGTTGACCGCGTAACGTTGGAAAAAGAGATAAAAAGAATCTGCCACTATGTTCAAAATGTTGTAATAGCGCTTAAGGATGAGAAACAGGTGGTGGCACTTATTTTTCCTAACAAGCGTCTGTTTTCAAATCCGGATTATGAAAAAAGTCCTGAAGAAGGCTGTTTTTGCCCCAGGAATCTGAAGGAGATAGGTAAATGCCTCTCAGGGTGTATGCATACATTAAATCTTACAGTTAAGCCTGGTTTTTCAAAAATCCATTCGGCTATAATCATTAACTCTGAATTGAGTATTGAAGAGGGGACGCTTACCCCTGCATTTGATGTTATAGATGAGCAGGTAATCATAAAATACAATGAACATCTGAATAATCTTTTTGGTGATAAGTTATTAGTAAAAGAGGAAGTATTTAATATAAAGTTCAATACTTAGTGAAGTTTGATGTTACCCTGGGTTTATTAAAGTTAATAGTAAAATTCAGTAAAATTGATGGAAGACATACGCAAAATTAATGTTGGAGTGATAGGCCTCGGGCCGGTTGGGATGATCTTGGCTGTAAAGCTAAAGGAGGCAGGTTGTGATGTGTCAGTTTGTGATAAAGACGAATTTAAACTTAAAAAGATCAGGGAAGAGGGAATAATACTTCAAAATGTTTTTCAATCAACAACCAGTTTTGACAACGTGTTCAATTCTGTAATTGACATGAAGCACCTGGACCTGGATTATCTTATTTTTTCTTTAAAAACCTACCAGACAGCATTTGCCCTAAAAGAGGCTGAAATGCTCAAAACTGATAAGTTAACTGTAATTGCTGCCCAAAACGGAATTGATGTGGAAGGGATACTTGTGCCCACATTCGGGGAAAAGAGGACGCTCCGTATGATCATTAATTATGCCGGTAATGCAGTTTCTCCCAATACTGTCAGGGTTTCTTTTTTTACCCCTCCTAACTATATCGGATCAATTGACGACAACCGAACAAGGGAAGCTGGGGCATTTGCGGATATTCTGAATAGTGTTGGTTTCAAGACAGATAGTATAGATTCATTTGAATTGGTTAAACGGTCTTGGGAAAAAACCATTCTTAACGCATCGCTTAGCCCATTATGTGGTGTTGGTCGGTTGACAATGGCAGAGGCTATGGCAGATGCAGATACCCTTGAATTGGTAGAGCAAATCATTAATGAAGCTGTTGAAGTTGCTGAAAAAGAAAAAATCCGGTTTCCGGATGATTTTGTCAGGAAGTGTATGCGCTACTTAAAGGCTGGAGGTGACCATTTTCCTTCTCTTGCAGTTGATCTCATCAATAACAGGCAGACTGAAATTGATTATTTCAACGGGAAAATCGTTGAGTACGGAAAGAAGCATTATGTAAAAACATCCCTTAACCTGGCTTTTACCAATATGGTAAAAGCTATGACCAATAAGAATGTACTATCCAGGTTGCCAGGTGTTTTGGGTGAGGTGAATAAGAAAGTAATTAACAAAGGGCTGGTAGAAAAGGACCGCTCCATACATCATTATAAAGAGGTTAATTGTTTCCTTGGTATTGATCTTGGTTCAGCATTTACCAAGTTTACTGTGATTGATGAACATGGTACGCCTGTATTCAGGTATTTGCTGGAAACCCTGAACAAAGACAAGCAGGCTATGAAAGCTGTTTTACAGGCAATTCATGGTGTATTCAATATAAAATATAGCTGCGCTACGGGCTATGGACGAAAACATTTCAGCGAAACGGATATTATTAAAACTGAGATCAACTGTGCTGCCGCCGGCGTTTCGGAATACCATAAAGGGGCAAAGAACATAATAGATATTGGTGGCGAGGATATTAAGGTTATACAGTCAGGGTTGGATAACCACGTTTCCAACTTTTATATGAATGACAAATGTGCCGCAGGTACCGGAGCCTTTCTTTCGGAAATATCGGAACGGGCCGGTATAAATATATCAGATATGAGCAGCCTTGCGGCTCATTCAGAATACGATAAGGAATTGAATAGTTTTTGTACCGTATTTGCAAAGACAGAAATAATGAATTGGGTGTTTGATGGAATGCCTGTGCAGGATATAGCAAGGGGTATTTACATTTCTATTGCCAATAAGGTTGCAAAAATGAAGCTTACGCCCGGTTTGCCAACCTATATGATAGGTGGCGTTATTGGCTATCATCCATACCTGTGTGTAATTCTCAAGGATAAACTGGGAAAAGAGATTAAACCTTTGGAGCAACCTCAGCATATAGTGTCCTTTGGTGCGGCTATCACGGCAAAACAAACCTGGCTGTACCAGGAATCCGAAAAATTGTCAGAAGAAATTTCAGAAATAAAAATTAATTAATAATAATGAAAGCATACCACAATAAAGAAAAAGGATTTGGTATCATTTATGATGATATTTTTTTAGTGAATGGAGCACGCACTCCGTTCGGGAAACTATGTGGGACGCTGGCAAGTGTATCTCCCACCGATCTTGGGATATTTGCCAGCAGGGCTGCAATTGCAAAGGCAGGAATCAGCGCAGGAGACATTGATCAGGTAATGATGGCCAATATTGGACAAAGCTCCTTTGATTCTTATTTTTTACCACGTCATATAGGTTTGTATGCGGGTGTTCCGCAGGGTATTCCTGCAGTTATGTTGCAACGCATATGCGGGTCGGGATTTGAGACGATCACTGCAGCCTCAGACCAGATAACACTCGGGAAAGCTGATGTTGCGCTTTGTGGCGGAACGGAGAATATGACCTTAGCTCCAACAGTAAGTTATGGCAACAGGATGGGCTATGCATTAGGCAGGGTAGAGTTTAAGGATTTTCTTTGGGAAGCATTGAATGATACAGCGGCAGTGCCGATGGGATGCACAGCAGAGAATGTAGCACGGACTTATGGAATTACCAGGAAGGATACAGATGAATTCGGGAAACTATCTGTAGACAGGGCGATTGCTGCTACCCAACGTGGATATTTTAAAGATGAGATTGTACCACTAAATTCAACTGTATTTGACGCAGAAGGATTGAAGCCCAGGAAAGTATCACTTCCGAAGAAAGTTGTTGATTTTGTGACAGATGAAAATATTCGCCCGTCTACGCTTGAGGATTTGGGTAAATTACCTACCGCTTTTGAAAAGGAAGGTGTACAGACCGCTGCAAATTCAAGCGGAATCGTGGATGGCGCAGCAGCGGCAATTGTAGCCGGCAAATCATTTGTTTCGGCTAATAATATTAAACCGCTTAGCCGGATTGTAGCATCAGCTACCAGTGCATTGGATCCTAAGGTAATGGGCTTGGGGCCTGTTCCGGCAATCAGGTTGCTGCTTGAAATGACCGGACTTAAAGTATCTGATATAGGCTTGATTGAAATCAACGAAGCCTTCGCAGCTCAATATATAGGGTGTGAAAGAGAACTGGGCCTCGACAGGAATATCTGTAATGTGAATGGAGGAGCTATTGCCTTTGGACACCCACTGGCGGCCAGTGGGCTCAGGTTGTCAGTTACCTTGTCACGCGAAATGAATATAAGGAATGTGCGCTATGGTATTGCCTCGGCATGTATCGGTGGCGGACAAGGAAATGCAATATTGTTTGAGAACTTAAATTTTCAATAATGACCGACCAAAAAATATATAAATGGCAAATGACTGAACTCAAGAAAGAGTTTTCACTTGTTGAACAGCCGATGCCTGTACTCAAAGACGGAGAAGCGTTAATTAAGATAGCCGGCTGCGGCGTTTGCCATACAGATATTAGTTTCTGGCATCATGGTGTGCAGACAAAACATGCCTTGCCTTTGACATTAGGGCATGAGATAAGTGGAAAGGTTATTGCCGGCCCTGATGAATGGCTGAACAAAAATGTCATTATCCCGGCTGTGCTACCTTGCGGTGAATGTGAATTGTGCCGAAAAGGACGCAGTAATATCTGCCGGAATCAACTGATGCCAGGGAATGATTTTGACGGAGGGTTTGCTTCTCATATCAAAGTCCCTGCCAGGTTTTTATGCCCGGTACCTGATATAGCATTGCAGAAATATTCTCTACAACAATTGTCAATTATTGCTGATGCTGTTTCCACGCCATACCAGGTAATGAAAAAAGCGGAAATCGAGAAAGGAGATCTTGCTATTGTTTTAGGCGTAGGAGGTGTTGGTATATATGGTGCACAAATTGCCAAAATATTCGGTGCTACAGTAATAGCTCTTGATGTGAATGATGAAAAGCTTGCTATCGCAAAAGAAAATGGCATAGATGCTATACTTAATATTAAAGGACTCGAGATAAAGGAAATAAAAGACAAGGTAAAGGCAATAGCAAAAGAACTGAAAGCCTCCCCATATTGCTGGAAGATATTTGAAATGTCTGGTACCAAGGCAGGGCAGGATGTCGCATTTAACCTTATATCATTTGCTTCAACTTTGTCAATCGTTGGTTTTACCATGGATAAAACAGAAGTGCGCCTTAGCAACCTGATGGCATTTGATGCAAAACTTATAGGAACATGGGGCTGTAAACCTGAGTTGTATCCTGAAGTGGTACAATTAGTAATCGAAGATAAATTGCATATTGATGAGTTTGTTCAAACTTTTCCAATGTCTGAGATCAATGAAGTATTCAAAAATACATTAGCACATAAATACATCAGGCGCTCTGTGCTGGTGCCCGATTTTAACAACTAAATAAACAATATGAACAATTTAAAAAATCATGACCTCGTAGAAATTGACTTTAAAGAGATACTCTTTGAAAGACGCCCCTGTTTAGATAAAGACGGTACTCCATTAGAAAACCTGTATAATGCATGGATCATCCTTAATAATCCTAAACAGTTTAATTCTTATACTACTGCAGCTATTAAAGAAATAATACTTGCATTCCGGAAGGCATCTAATGACCGAAGTGTTGTGGCCGTAGTTTTGACTGCAGTAGGTGATAAAGCATTCTGTACCGGGGGTAATACCAAGGAATATGCTGAGTACTATTCAGGAAACCCCCAGGAGTATTCGCAGTATATGCGGCTTTTTAATGACATGGTTTCAGCAATTCTTATGTGCGAGAAACCAGTTATCTGCAGGCTGAACGGTATGCGAGTTGGCGGAGGACAGGAGATTGGGATGGCATGTGACTTTAGTATTGCAAGTGATATGGCGCGGTTAGGACAAGCCGGACCAAAACATGGCAGCGCTCCGATTGGCGGCGCTACAGACTTTTTACCACTTTTCGTAGGTGTAGAACGGGCCATGTATTCTTTAACACTTTGCGAACCATGGACTGCTCACCAGGCATACTATTACGGAGTTCTGACAGATATAGCTCCTGTTTTGAAACTGGATGGCAAATTCATTGTAAATCCATTGGTCAATTCTGAAAAAATAACTGACGAGTATGGAAGAATTATTTTCGGTGCGATGAAAACAGGGGAAGCTCTGGCAAAAGCAAAAGAAATAGTAGCAAAATCGGAAGTTGATCTTTCGATGCTGGATAAAACTGTTAATCAGCTTATCGCTAAGATACTGCACACTTTCCCAAATTGTATGAATAAAACGATTAGTGAAGTGCGCAAGTTTAAACTGGAACATTGGGATAAAAACAAAGAAGGCAGCAAAGAGTGGCTGGCATTGAATATGATGACAGAGGCTAAGGCAGGTTTCAGGGCATTTAACGACGGGCCAAAAGAAAACAGGGAAGTTGATTTTGTGCTGCTGCGCCGGTTACTTGCCGAAGGACATGAATGGAATGAAGAAGTACACCAACTTATTTCACCGCAATATCAAAAACAAAGCGTTTGAGTAAAATGAACAAGATTAAATTTAATTATATTCATGATGGTGCAGTTGCTCAAATCATTCTTGATGACGGGAAGGGAAATGTGCTCGACCATATTATGATGGATGAATTGCAAACTGTGCTCAATTCATTCAGTGATAATAAAGACCTTAAGTTAATAACCTTTGAAGGGGCTGGTAAGCATTTTTCATTCGGGGCAAGTGTTGAAGAGCATCAGAAAGACTCTGCAGCTACCATGTTGCGGTCTTTTCATAAATTATTTTTCTCGCTCAAAGATCTTGCCATACCTACACTTGCAATCGTGTCAGGACAATGCCTTGGCGGTGGAATGGAACTGGCAATTATGTGCAATTTTATTCTTGCAGATAAAACTGCCAAACTTTGTCAACCAGAAATAGTGCTTGGGGTTTATCCTCCACCGGCGTCCATCATACTTTCTGAAAAGATCGGGCTTGCAAGGGCAGAGGAGTTAATTATTACCGGTAGAAATATCACTGCTGAGGAAGGGAAAGCAATAGGATTAATTAATGAGGTCTATAACGATAAGGCCGAGCTGGAGGAAGGAGTTAAGAAATTTACAGAGCTGCAAATCCTGCCTAAAAGTGCATCATCATTACGTTTTGCAGTAAAAGCCTGCAGAGTGAAATTTAATCATATACTGGGCAATTTTCTTCCAATTCTTGAACAACAATATGTAAATGAATTGATGAATACTAATGATGCAAATGAGGGTATTGCATCCTTTATTGAAAAGAGAAAACCTGTTTGGCAAAATAATTAATATTATACTTTATGAAGACCATTAAGTCTGTTGGGGTTGTTGGCGCCGGTACAATGGGCGCCGCCATTGCTCAAAAATTTGCACAAGAAAATTTTATCGTCATACTTGCTGACCGTGAAGGCGAATTTGTAAAGAGAGGCATCAACAATATTACGAAAATGCTCAATGAAGGTATTCAGCGAAAAGTTTTCAATGAAGAACAGGTTGATACCTATTTGTCGAATATCAGGGGAACGCATAACCTGGACGATCTGAAACAATGTGATCTCATAGTTGAAGCAATATTTGAAGATTTTAATGCTAAAACTGAACTCTTCAGAAGTTTAGACAAAATAGTAAGGCCTGATACAATTTTAGCAACCAATACTTCCTCATTTTCCGTAACAGAACTTGCAGAGCATGTATCTCACCCTGAAAGGTTTGTGGGGTTACATTATTTCTATCATGCAGCTAAAAACCGCCTTGTAGAAATAATTCCGGGAGAAAAAACCTCTGCCAAAGTTGTTGATGCTGTAAAAACCTTTTCAATGCTGTCCGGCAAGGATGCTGTTATTTGCAGAGATTCGTACGGTTTTGTAGTTAATCGCTTTTTTGTACCATGGTTAAATGAATCAGTAAGGTTATTAGATGAACATGTAGCGAATATTGCTACAATAGATGATGTTTGCATGAAGGTTTTCGGTATCGGAATGGGGCCGTTTGCATTGATGAATGCCACAGGTGTACCGGTAGCTTACCATGCTGAAAAAACTTTGGAAAGACTTGGCAGTTTGTATTCGGTATCCAAAAAACTGGCTAAACAGGCCGATGCCCGTCAGCAGTGGGAACTTGAAGGTGATATTAATCCGGACGAAAAGGTCAGGGAAATTATCAGGGACAGAATGCTTGGTATTGTATTTTATGTTTGCTCACAGTTGCTCGATGAACAGGTTTGTTCTGCGGCAGACATTAACAGGGGTGCAAAGATTGGCTTGAAGTGGAGGAAGGGACCAATAGACCTTATGTTACAATATAAAGAGGACGCTGTATGGGCTTATATCCACCAGGTAGCAGGTCTGTACCAGATGCCTGTGCCAGAATCTATAGGGGAGAAATACTGGAAAATGGAATTTGTTTCTCTGGAAACGAAAGGAAAGATTGCCGTTCTTACCATGAACAGACCTGAAGACCTTAATGCGCTCAACGAAGATGTAATGAAGCAACTTGATGAGCAATTTACTATAGCAAATAATGACCCTGAAATTGGAACCATTTTTATTACAGGTACAGGTAAAGCATTTGTAGCGGGTGCAGATATTAAATTCTTTATCAAAAATATTAAGGCTCATAAGATCAGTGATATAGAAACATTTACAGGTTATGGGCAGTGCGTTTTCCAAAAGATTGATGCATCTGATAAAAAAGTTGTTGTTGTTTTAAACGGACTTGCACTGGGCGGTGGTCTTGAATTAGCCATGTGTGCTGATGTGATTCTTGCCCTATCTAAAGCTCAGATGGCCTTTCCTGAAACGGGTATCGGCATCTATCCTGGTCTGGGTGGTACGCAAAGATGTGCAAAAAAAATCGGGAAGCCATTGTCAAAGTACCTGATACATACCGGTAAAATGCTGAGTGCTAAAGATGCGCTTGAGATTGGTTTGGTAGATAAGATCATCACTACAGACGAGATGGCTGAATTATTTGCCGGTAAAATTCCGGTGCCTGCCCCTGGCTCAATGCATCTGAATAATAAGTGGAAGACTATTGAGCAGTTTTTTACAAATAATTCTATTGACAAGGTATTGTCTCACAATTTTGCATCAGACGGAATGCAGTCGGATGATGCAGAGAAAATATTTAAAACCTTAAAACGAAAAGCGCCTATCGCGCTCAATATTGCTGATAAGCTGATTGATGATGCAAAAGGATGTGATTCCGAATTAAAATACCTCGATATGATATTTTCAACCTCTGATGCTTTGCTGGGATTGAGTTCTATAGGTAAACAGGTTGAATATCACGGAAATTAACAGTACAGATTAATTACTGCCAGGTGTAAGGACATTTGATCTGCGTTGATCAAATGTCCTTATTGCTTTTACCCTTTTTTGATGAGATTGTTTTTACTTCTTCGAGGTATTCAAGGCTGTATTCAAATTCACCTTGTTTACCCGGGAATTTGATTATAGCCTTTCCTTTTTTAATTTTTTTTACACTTCCTTTCTGTAACAGGAAGTCAGTAAAATCTGTGACACATACTTTTGTTCCAACTGTTATCATAGATCATTCAATTAATTTTATCAGGGAATAACTATATGTTTTTTAATTCTTCGAAACTTTGTTCAAGAAACAATCGCAACATTTCTCTACGGTATTTTCGTGAATAATAATCATTATCTACCATCCTTGATTTGGATAGCGCCATTTTAATATAATCGTTTAAATTCCCTTTAATATCGCCCTTAATTATTACGGGTTTAGGATCAACACCTCCTGCCACTATTTTAATAGCTCCTTCTTCGTTTAGGGAAACTGCAGTTGTGAGAGATGTGAAATCAACTGCCTGTCTTGGTCTTAGTTTCTTAAAAATTATTTTAATATCCTGGTTTAAAGGGAGTATAATAGTTTTTAGGATTGATGTATCAGGTATGTTCCTTGGCTTTATACCATCACCGGTATAGATTGTCTCGAGGTCAATAATTTTGGATCCGTCAATATCGCGCAATTCTACCCTTGCCCCGAGGCTGATCAATACAGGGGCAGTGTCGGAAACGAATTTGGAGAAGCATGCTTTCTTTCCACCGGTAGCTATACAAATATCTCCTTCGCATTTCAGGCAATATCCCACTGACTCTCTCCACCATTCGGATTGATTATAAAATGAACAACGATTTTCACATAAAATATTCCCTCCGATTGTAGCAGTTTTTCTTAACATCGGTGAGGCTACTTCTGATGCAGCCATTATCAGCGCAGGAAATTTGCTGGTAATAATTTCATGTTTGCCTAATTCGTCAAGGCGTGTCAATGAGCATATTTTCAGATGTTCACCGACTACTGCAATTTTCTTTGATTCTGCCAGGCCAGTGATATCTATAAGGCATTGAGCTATATGATTTCCCTGGTATTTATTTACAAGTAAGTCAGTGCCTCCGGCAATATATGAGAAGTCATCTTTGTGCTCATGCGCCAACCTGATTGCTTCTTCCAATGTTGCAGGCTTAATGTATTTCTTTTCCGCTATCATAGAGTTATTTCAAAAGTTAAATGTCATAACATGCAGTGTACAATTATGCAGCCAGGATAATTCCAGGTTACTTCTCAGGTAATGGTTGTTTGTTTATTGTGTTGCTCTTTTTTTTGTTTAATTAACTCCAGTACATCTTCAGATTTTATTGGAAGTTTTGTGATCCTGATTCCTACAGCGTCATAAATAGCATTGGCAATAGCAGGTATTACGGGGTGCAATGCGCCTTCCCCGCATTCTTTTGCACCGAATGGACCTTCCGGGTCAATTGTCTCAATTATGTTACAATGAATTTCCGGTGTATCAAGTGTAGTTGGAATCTTATAGTCAAGGAAATTGTTGTTGACTAATAACCCGTTGAAATAGATCATCTCTTCACTCATTGCCTGGCCAATTCCCATATGCCATGACCCTTCCAACTGGCCTTCAACTGCTAATGGGTTTAGCGCTTTGCCGCAATCATGCGCTCCCCAAATATCCAGTAAACGAACGTGACCCGTATGAATGTCTACTTTTACTTCGGCAACGCATGCCCCAAATGAATAGGATGGGCTCAACCCCGCTCCTGCACCTTTGAAATCTCCACCCAGTTTTGGTGAAATGTACTTCCCGCTTACGCATACCGCGCCCCTGTTGGCTGTGACAATTTCTATTGCTTCAAGCCAGCTAATATCTACCTTTTTATCATTACTGGAAATACAGTCATCAGAAAAATAAAGTTCAGCAGCATCAATTTCATACTTTAAAGAAATTGCTGTTGTTATTTCTTTTTTCAGATTTTCAGCTGCATTTTTTGCTGCATTCCCGGCCATAAATGTTACACGGCTGGAATAACTGCCAAGGTCCACCGGAGTAAGTAAAGTATCGGCACCCAAAACAAATATCTTGTCCATGCTAATGCCAAGTACTTCCGCTACAATTATTGCCAGCATGGTATCACTTCCCTGTCCAATATCATTTGCTCCGGATGTGACAAGTACTCTTCCATCAAAATCAACCTTAAGATGTACTGTAGATTGTGGTAATTCATTCCAGATAATAGGCAGCGCGCTTCCACTAATGAAAAATCCGCAGCCTACTCCAAGCCCATGGCCATACTCCATTTTTCCATACTTTTCTTCCCATCCGGATTGGTCGGCTACTTTTTGCAGGGATTCCCTGCTGCCATTGGATGTGATCCTGTAATGCCCTACAGTGAGGGTGTTTGAATCAAGGAAGTTCTTCATCCTCAGCTTGACAGGATCCATATTTATTTTATGCGAAATGTCATCTATCAGTGACTCCACGGCAAACCGCGAGTTTACTGCGCCATGTCCTCTCATTGCCCCGCACTGTGGTTTATTAGTATAAACACGAATAGTTTTGAATCCGAAATTATCGAGTTTATAAGGGGCTTGAAGTAATACTCCATTATAATATGAGGTTACAACACCGAAACTACCGTAGGCGCCTCCATCAATTGCAATATCTGCATCCAGAACTTTTAACAGGCCCTCTTTTGATGCACCCAAGCTTATGGTCATCTGTGAAGGGTGCCTGCCATGGTTGGTAAGAAATACCTCTTCACGAGTTAAACAAACTTTTACCGGTTTTCGTGTTTTCCGTGCTATGTGAGAGATGATTATTTCATGTGGGAATGGATCTCCTTTACCACCAAATCCGCCGCCAACATAAGGTTTTATAACACGGATTCTACTCAATGGTTCTTCCATTGTTTTGGCAAGGGCGCGATGTAAGTAATGGGTTACCTGAGTTGCTGTAATTATTGTCAAGCCGTTTTCGTCCCAATAAGCTGTTGCGGCATGAGGCTCTGTAAACCCATGGTTAATGCCGGCAAAACTAAAGGACATTTTACTTACAACATCTGCTTCTTTCAGACCTTCCTCCTGGTTACCAAAACGTAATTCAGCTTTTTTGTGAATATTATTATTAAACTTGCCATATTCATGTATTTTTTCATTGGCGCCAATGTCGTTTATAGAATCGTCAATGGTTAGAAATTCTTTAATAGGCTCGTATTCTACTTTTATCAACCTGCAAGCTTCTGTGGCAATAGCTTCTGTGTCAGCCGCAACTGCGGCAACAATTTCACCAATATATCTTGTCTTATCAACTGCCATCGCTGTTTCATCCTGAGAGATAGGCAGCACTCCAAATGTTATTGGTAACTCTTTTCCTGTGGAGATGCAGCGCACACCGTCAATTTTTGATGCATCTTCAGTGTCTATTTTGAGTATTCTTGCATGTGGGTAAATGCTCCTTACAAATTTAACATGCAGGGCATCTTTAAGCTGGTAGTCATCTGCATAATCCGCCATACCCCGGACCTTTTTATTTGCTTCAATATAGGGACGACCAATGCCAACAGTATTCTTTATTTTTTGGGTTGCGATTTGTTTGTCTCCATCACCTGGTACAGACATGTTTTCTTCTGAATTTTCTTTTGCAAATTCAATAACTGCGTCTATGATTTTTTTATAACCGGTGCATCTGCACAGATTTCCTGAAAGAGCCATTTTGACCTCATCCTTGGTTGGACTGGGGTTATTTTTGATAAAATCAAGAGCGGTTAATACCATTCCCGGAGTACAAAATCCGCATTGAATGGCTCCTTTCTCTACAAATTTTTCCTGTAGCTTATGTAAGCCATGGGTGTCAGCGATACCTTCAATTGTGGTAATATTTGCTCCGTCAAATCTTAACGCTGGTGTAATGCAACTGAGTACTGCATTACCTTCTACAAGTACCGTACATGCTCCGCAACTACCTTGTGAGCATCCTATTTTTGTACCCGTGAGTCCTGTTTTGTTCCGGATAACATCTGATAGCATTTCATGTTCGCCTATGACTACATGATGCCGTTTGCCATTAATAATAAATGATGCTTGTCTCATAGCTAAATTGGAGAGCAAATAATGAAATAAATGAAAAATAATTTATGACTGAAATCACCAATAATTGTGACAGGAATCATTTTATCAGATATACCTTAGATAATTGATTGGCACAATGATTTATGAGTATTAATTATAGTTCCCGGGTCGTTTTATCATTGGGAAAATAACTTCTGTTTTCTGCTAATTTTTTTTATTGATCTTGCAAGCCATGTATATATTGCTGTCATCGTTTAGGATGATCATTTTCCTATTTGATCTCTACAGATTAAATGCTATGGAACGATTACAAAATAATTGATACTCTATTTTTTTAGCGATGGAATGTATTATGGAGGACCCTGCTTCTATAATTTATACTTCACGCGGCAATGTGATTAACTTAAGGGAACTGCCCAATACCAAACTACTATTGCGCCCCTTCAGGGCTTTGTTCCGTATGTATTTGTACCGGAGGCTTCACCTCCGGCTATTATATTTCACCCTTTCAGGGCT
>CAIMDZ010000174.1 GCA_903839875.1 uncultured Bacteroidota bacterium | reverse complement strand
GCCTCACTACGCTCACCGCTCAATACAGGTAGGTTTTTCAAAGAACAAACATATAAGCATCCGCTTCGTCCTAAAATACCGAAGCGTCCCGTTTCCGAAGCACATCACTCACACAAACCCCACTCCCCTGCTCATAAGTCCCCCGCACCATTTTCCCCACCACCTCAAATTCAATTTTATCCGGTTTAGGAAAACGTATAATTCCCCTTACGCACACTCACACTCACAAATTTTGAGCATTCCGATATATTGTCCGGCACAAAATCTTCACTTTACTAACAGCATTTCAATTTTACGTACAATTTCACTAATTTTGCACGTAAACAAATAATATGGATACCAAGCTCACATTATCACTGGATGAAGCGGTAATCGCAAAGGCAAAGGAGTTCGCAAAAAGAAATCATACTTCTTTATCACAGCTTTTTGAGAATTATTTATCCGAGCTGACCCGCAAAGAAAAAAAGAGTGACAAGGAAGATATATCACCATTAGTGAAAAGCCTCTCAGGGGTAATGAAACTTCCTGAGAATTTTGATTTTAAGAATGACAGAACTCAATATCTTGAAAAGAAATACAAATGAGTAAGCTCTTTATAGACACGGATATTGCTTTCGACCTGCTCCTGCAAAGAGGGCCGTTTTATATTTATGCCGCACGTCTGTTTACATTGGCTGAACGGCAAGAGGTAAGTTTGTATATTTCTTCCCTTTGCTTTAATAATCTGCATTATTTACTTTCCAAACAACACGGTTGGTTAGAAAGCCGCCGGATACTAAGCCAGTTCAAGTTGTTGGTGAATGTGCTTGCCGTTGACGATAAGATCATCAGCCTTGCGCTTAGTTCGCCTTTTAAAGATTTCGAAGATGCTATACAATATTATACTGCTGTTGAGAATAATATACCAGCCATTATTACACGCAACTTAAAAGATTATAAAGAAGCAGCAATACCCGTTATGACTGCGGAGGCCTGCCTGAAAGGCAATTAATTTCACCTCTGACAAATTCATGAGCGGCTGATAATATTGATGTGCAGTTTGTTTCGCCTGGCTTTTAATTCTTCCCTGGTAACACCGTAAACTCTTAAGATCAGTTCTACCGTTTCCTTGATGCGCTCCTGCGGTATCTGCCTTGCATCGGCCAATGCCTCAGCCTCTGCGGCTTCTTCAAACGACCTGAATACGCTTAATTTACCTAAACGCCTGCCGCCAAAAGTTACAGCGGGTTCGTTAAGAATATTGTTTCTATTATGATCGTCTTTTTCCACAGGCTAAAGTTATGAAGTAATCTTATAAAAAGTGTCCTGGTATCTCCTTTTTTCATTGTACCCGACAGAAATAAGGGAACTGAATCTGATATTTCCACCAATATCGTTTTGCTCACCTACAACCTCACGAAGGACATCTCGCGCCGGTAATCAAACACCGGTTGAAATCTCAACATCGGAATATGGCATAGACTTTAATGAAAAATAATTGGTGTAGCGTTTTCACATTCAACCCGCGTTGGGGTTGTTCCGTATGGTTACGTTTACCCCGGGTTTCACCAGGGGCTATTCATATTAAAGCCTTTCAGGCTTTTTTGGGATTCGCTGTATAATACTCAAATGAATGATTATCGCCTTGTCAAACAGCAATCCAAACATGGAACGGTCCCGCAAAAAAGGGGGATTTCGTCGTTACACTCCTTATGCCAAATAAAGATATGTCGCTGAAGCGTGCTATGGCCACTGAAGCTCAATAGCCGCAACTAAGCCGGGACCCAAATTTTTTAAAACTAAATAACCTAATTTAGCCGATTTGAACTCCATTACCAAAATATCGCTGCTCCAGTTCCGGAATTATGCCTCGGCGGCGTTTGATTTTCCGGCGCCTGTCATGTGCATTACGGGGGCAAACGGCAGCGGCAAAACCAACCTGCTGGATGCTGTCTATTACCTGTGCTATACCAAGAGCTACTTTACGGCCTACCAGCAAAACAGTGTGCAGAATGGCCTGGACGGGTTCAGGATAACGGGGAGTTTTATAAGGGAAGGCAGGGAAGAAACTATCAGTTGCAAGTGGAAGGCGGGGAAGAAGGAGGTGTTCAGAAACGATGTTGAATATGAAAAGGTGACGGATCATATTGGTATGTACTCCGCTGTAATGATAGCGCCTGATGATATAGAGCTGATCAACGGCAGCAGCGAACTGCGGCGGAAGTGGGTGGACAGTATTCTGGGGCAGGTGGACAAGGCCTACTTAGAGAAACTGATGCATTACCAGCGGGTACTGTTGCAGCGTAATGCATGGTTGAAAAACCAGTCGGCCAACCCAAATGTGAATTTTACGGAGGTCGAATTTTACAATGCCGAACTGGCTGCTGATGGCGCCTATATTTATGAACAACGTACCATTTTCCTTACCGCTTTTCTGCCCTTGCTGAATGATTTTTATCATCGCTTATCAGGTGGCAGGGAACCACTATCCGTAACCTATACCAGCGACCTTGTTCAAAAGTCAATGGCTGCATGGCTGGAACAAAACCTGCAGCACGATCTGCGGTACCAGCGCACCCTCAGGGGCATTCATAAAGACGACTGGGAGTTCAGGCTGAATGATATGACGCTGAGACAGTTTGGGAGCCAGGGGCAAAAGAAGAGTTTCCTGTTTGCGCTGAAGCTGGCGCAATATGCGTACCTGAGCAAGGTGCAGGGCCACCTGCCCATTTTGCTGCTCGACGACATCTTTGAAAAGCTGGACCAGAGCCGGATGGAGGCGCTGCTTCGCATCATCAGGAGTAAGGATTTCGGACAGGTGATTTTGACGGATACGCATGCGGAACGGATACGGCAGGCCTTTGGGGCTGATGCGGAATTGGGGTTTATTGAGTTGTGAGGTGGGTTCCACGCGAGTTTGTTTGTTCGTGGGGTGAAGGGGGTCTCGCAAAGGCACAGAGGCGCAAAGGGAACGGGTAGCCTGGGTGGTGAGCTTAAGATAGTGGAGGTGATATTGTGGCAAAAAGTTCGTTGTAGCTGGCATAAATAAAATGACTTAATTTTGCAGAAAGGGCACTGTTATGAATATTGAACTTGAAAAACGACAAATAGTAGAGGAACTGAATTACGTTAGCGACGAATGGGTTCTTAAGGCAATCAAGCGGCTGCTGAACCTGGATAATGAGGATGATGTACCTGAAGAACACAAACAGATATTAGCAGATCGTATAAAAAAGCACAAATCAGGTCAGGCTAAGATCGTTGATTGGGATGAAGCAAAAGGAAGATTGTTAGGTGACAAATAGCCGGAAATACAAAGTCGGATTTATGGATGAGGCGCTTGATGAAATGGAGCAAACAGCTCAATGGTATGAAACGCGTCGAGTCGGATTAGGCCGGAGTTTTAAAGAGAGTGTTTTCACATTAATAGACACCAGACTCCAATCCGGCTTAATTATCTACGGACCAGTATTTGAGGGGCTAAGTCGTATCTATTTGAAAACCTTTCCATATAACGTGTATTTTAAAAAGGATAAAAAAGCAAAGGCAATCACTGTATATGGTGTGTTGCATGTAAAACAAAGCAGGTCAAGGCTTGAAAGCCGTGTATAAATTCTGACCTTTAATTACACCCAATGATATTTTCATCGAAACTGGTAGAGGACGCGGTACAGGAATTTTCGAGGTTGCCGGGCATAGGTAAGAAAACGGCGCTGCGCATGGTGCTGCAGTTGCTGCGTATGCATGAGAGCGAGGTGGATGAGTTTACCGGTGCGGTATCCCGGATGCGGCATGGGGTAAAGTTCTGCAAGGAGTGCTATAATATTTCGGACAGTGATGTGTGCGGGATATGTGTGAACCCGGGGCGCAACCACAGCCAGGTGTGCGTGGTGGAGACCATACGTGATGTGATAGCCATAGAGAGCACGCAGCAATACAGCGGGCTGTATCATGTGCTGGGTGGCATACTGTCGCCGCTGGATGGGATTGGCCCGGAGCAACTGAATATATCGACCCTGCACGACCGGGTAAAGAACAATGGCATCACTGAAATGATAATGGCGCTAAGCCCGAATATAGAGGGCGATACTACCGTGTACTACATAGCCCGGCAGTTGAAGGATCTGCCGGTGACGCTCACCACAATAGCGCGGGGTATATCGTTCGGCGGCGAACTGGAGTATGCCGATGAAATGACGCTGGCACGGTCTATTGCAAAAAGATTGCCGATAGAGAATTATGTGAATCTTGGGGGGAAGTGATTTTTTGGAATTAGTTGTTTGGAATTGGGATTACAATTAATAATATGGAGCGCAACAATCCAAATTACCAACATGCCTGACGGCAGGTAGGTTACTACTTCCAAATTCCTTTACTTATATCTCCCCTTTAAACACAAATACTGCCGGACCTGATAATATAACGTCAACAGCAGATGTTTTAGTATCCTTAGTGAAAGATACATTGAGGTTTCCGCCGACAGCCTCAACATCAATATTAAATGAACCAGTAGCTGTACCGGTGGATGCAATGGCAGATGCGGTAACACCTGTGCCGCAGCTAAGAGTTTCATCTTCTACCCCACGCTCGTAGGTGCGGATTAATAACTTGTCTTGTGCTCTCTGAACAAAGTTGACATTAATTCCCTTTGGCTGGAACTGAGGCTGGTTGCGGATCTTTCTGCCTGCATTGAAAACGTCTGCGTTTTTCACATCATCTACCCAAAGTACGTAATGGGGGGAACCGGTATTGAGTATAGCAAACTCTTCATGAAATTCCATGTTCGCTACATCCTTCATCTGCAGACTTATGAGGCCGTCATTGTTTATGGTGGCAGTATGCGCACCGTCGGAAGCGATAAATCGGGCGGTATTATTAATAATGCCAAGGCTTTTTGCATATGCTGTAATGCACCGGCCACCATTGCCGCACATGCTGCTTTCATTGCCATCGGAGTTATAGTAAACCATTCTGAAGTCATAGCCATCAGCATGTTCCAGCAGCATGAGGCCATCAGCACCAATGCCGAAGTGGCGGTCGGCCATTGCTGCAACCTGCCCGGTAGTAAGGCTAATTTGCCTGTTTCGGTTATCAATCAGGATGAAATCGTTGCCGGCTCCGTGGTATTTGTAGAAAGTCATAGAATATTGGCAAAGATAAATCTTCCATAAGAACTGCAGGGGCAAAGCATAAGAAATATTTTATAACTTTATAGAGAAAGCACACCCTTGCCAAAGTCGCAAATCATACTCAACCTCTTTTACCTCTTAGTAATAGGATGGCTGGTGACGTTGATTCATCCGCAGGCAAATGTGGATTATAGCCCCTACGTCGTTATGTACGATGGTCGCTTTAAAGACCTGGATTTACAGAATGATTACTTACTGGATTTGCTTAATGAAAGACTGCGATTTAGCAGATCCAGGGTTGGCGTAGATTCCAACTATTTTACTGTTTTCAAAGAGGAACTTGCAAATGCCCGGTTAACTGACTCCGGGATGCGGGCAGCCTGTGACTACATTGAAAATGTAAAAAGAAAAATCATTGCAGAAAACGGCTGTGATTCAACCGTATCAGTATGCATCCAACCCGACAAAAAAGGCAGAAAGTTCATACACGATTACTTTGCTAACGCTGGCATGGCAGATACTATACAGGGTCTGATCAATAAGACCATGCATGCGTCCTACAAATTGATAGAAAGAAGCGTTCAGCGACAGCTTAAAGATTATATTGATAACTTCGTATGGTGCGGTTTGTTGATTGAAAGACCCAAGAACCTATTTGAAACAAATAAAACAGGCGGGAGTGCCAGGCCGGCGTTCGATTCGGGTTGGTGCCGCAAATTGATGAAAGACTGTACGCCTCAATCAAGCGTAACGCTACTTTCACTATTACAGTATAACATGCGGGCATCCGAACGAGTTTTTCTGAAAGAATTTTACGAACGAACCTTTGGATGCGAACTTGGTGATCGTGTTGGGTGTGTTGCAGTACCCGCAACACCATTTAATTTGAAAAACGGTAAGGTAAAATGTGATATACTGTTATTTGCCCCGAATGATTGGAGGGACGTGATATCATTCCAGGCTGATGAAGGTAAAATAGAACTTAAGCGATATAATTATAATTCATGTTTAGGGTTATGGAGTGGCAGGGCGCGGGCAATTGGCCTGCACACTATTCATGGTACTGATACCCTTATCAGAAATGGTGAACAAAGGATTGGCCATTGGTCATTCAGTTATTTTGTAGCAGCGCCGGGAGCGGCTTTGGAACTTGATAGCATGAATTACATCTACCTTGGCGTTGCCAACCCGGTTACTATCAGTGTGCCGGGTATACGGATAAAAAGATAAACCTGCGGGTGCCCGGCGCAAGGGTTAAGAAGATAAGTGACGGGCGATATGAAATATGGACAACCAATACCACTACCAAATCACTGTTGTCCGAGAAAATTATTGAGAAATTAGTCGTATAAAAAGGGGGCGATATGCCCCCTTTGTTGTTTATTTGTCTTACCACAGATTAATATACAACATGAACAAAAGTAGCAATTTTGT
>CAIMDZ010000173.1 GCA_903839875.1 uncultured Bacteroidota bacterium | reverse complement strand
TGTATGGACGAATCGCCCAAACAGATGATTAGAGAAACCCGGACAGCAATTGAAATGAAACCAGGTCAAGAGGCAAAGGAAGATTTTGAACTGTGAGGATGCAAGGGTGAAATTATTAAAACTTTATCCGTCAATTCATGCGTGACATGACACTAGGATGTCTTTTTATAAACGAATTCTGTTATTTGTAGCCTTGATCTTAATAATGTTATCACCTGTTGCGGCCGACGCCCAAACGGGGTGGCGATGGGGTGTTGACGGTTCCAGCAGATCGGCTGAGGTGGATGTTTGGGGTACAGCGTTTAGCAAATCCGGCTATGTCTATACTGCTGGCAGCGCATCTTCCGATGATACTATTTTGTCGGTAATAACCGACACGATTTTCTTCGGCTCAACGTTCATTACGTTCCCCAATGATCTTTTCCCGCTTACGATCACAAAGACTGATTCGGCAGGCAACTTCGTTTGGGCATTCATTTCTCAATATTCAAGCCCGGTCTGCAGAAGTATGGTAGCGGATGATTCGGGAAACCTGTATGTATTTGCATATTATGGCGATAGTATATGCGGCCTTGGCGCTTTCACACTCCATAATCCATCTCTATACACAATGTTCTTCCTTGCTAAAATTTCCCCGTCAGGTACCGTATTGTGGGCGAAGAACGTTGTTCCTGGTAACCCCGGCATGTTCTTAGGACCGGTTCTTTCTACAAGTGGTATTGGAATTGACGAGTTCAGCAATGTTTACATAGGCGCAGAGTTCATGCTCCCTTCAATTACCATTGGAACATCTACACTTATTAATACAAATTCAACAGGCACAAAAACCGATATATTTCTTGCCAAGTACTATCCTTCAGGAAATGAGATTTGGGCCAGAAGTTTTGGCGGCCCGTTAAACGATGGATTAGCCGGGATGACAGTAACCAACGCTGGTACTGTGTACATTTCATGGGGAAGTTATTCGGATACGGTTACAATCGGTAGCTCTCTCATAATTGCCCCGATCCCATCACCAGGAATACGCATGAATGCGATAACCAAGTTTGATAGCAGCGGACTTCCGATTTGGACAAAATTAACAAGCAGACACATGGGTGTATTTTCAAGTGTAAGCGATGCTTCTGACAAATTATACCTGGGTGGATACACCGATTCAACTTTTATTTTTGGTGCTGATACATTTGCGGCCCATATATTTTTCGTTACTAAACTCGATTCTTCAGGAAACATAAATTGGGTAAGCCATATTTCAACAGGGTACGATGATTTCTTATCGGTCAATGTAGATCGCCGGGGGTATGTATGGGCCTGCGGGCCAATAGCCGCTTCAACTACATATTTCGACGGGCATAGTCTTGCGTCACCTATTTCTCTGGCCGGGCATGATCCGATGTTTATTGTTGAATATTGTCCTGACGGGTATTATTTGACGAGTTTTGGCATCACGAGCAGTGGCGATGATTATACAGGTATTGGTGTCGACACTTTTGGCAGTGTCTATATTGCCGGTGATTTTTATAATGTACCGTTTATGGTTTTTGGAGTAGATACAATATACTTAAGCGCGATCGAAAGTGAATTTGTTGCAAAATATAAACCTGTGCCGTTAACCTGTGCGACTTTGGGGACAAGACCACGCGTGTCCGAGCCAGGCACGGCAACCAAAATAACCGTTTATCCAAATCCTGTTACCGGTGAGCTAACGATCACTTCAAGCGACCTAATTAATGAAGTAACGATTTGTAATCTTCTTGGACAAACAGTTTCCGTGCAACAATGCAATTCTGAAAAAGTACAAATTGATGTATCAGGGCTATCGCCGGGTATTTTTCTGGTGAGAATAAATCATTCAGAGGTACGCGAGTTTGTAAAGCAGTGAAAAGAATCAGCGCATATAGGTGGTCTTGCTCTCTGTCTCCGCCTGGTCTCAGCTTTTTCTGCGGGACCCGGTGGTAATCAGGGTACAGAAGTTGATGGTTTGCCGGTTGAAAGCATCTACGTTATACCCTGATTCCGTGCCTTGATCCAGGCGAGTACTCCAACACCTCATTGGCTCTACTCTGAGAGACTCGCCAGCGACTTCAATAGTTTGTTACCCTTGGGCGGGTTCTTTTATTAAGTAAGATAAAGGTATAATAAGCAACTTAGTATAGAGGAAGCTGCAGTTGATATAGGATTTGCACATTTGTGTCCGAATTAGACTGCTTTGAACTGTTTGCCATATCAGTTAGTCCACTCAAATTATTCCTATAATCGTAAAAAAATCGGCTATGGATTTGGTTGTGATCGACAATAAATCTCAGGTGGTATTGCCTGTGCCCAGTTATGAGGCTTTGCAGAAAAAGGCGGCTTTGAAATCGAGGCCGGAGAAGCTTTTGTTTGTGGAGGAAGCGAGGGCACACAGTAAAAATAGGGTCATGAAGTGGGCCGGCGAAAAGTAGATTGCTTTACTACTTCGAAGCCGCAACTGCGCCAGGTCTTTTATGATTAGCTACAGCTCGCCGTTTCGGCAATATTTTGTAGTTCCTTAAGGCTCCTAATAATTCAATTTTATTTTCGTCGTTCGAGCCTTCCATCTGGATAAAAAGCTGGCGATAATTGCCCGGGTTTCTGTTAAGCATGCGTAATTGGGTTATAGCCTTGAACCCAAGCGTATTATTGAGATCAATATATTTTACGCGACGGTTTAACGATGAAGTAGCTGTTTCGAAAAGCAGGCCTTTAAAGGACAAGACGTAGGTCTTGTGTGTCTTTGAGTTTTCAAAAACCAGTTTCACTTCGTCGGGCTTTTTCTGGATCTCGTTCAGCTTTGAGCCTACGATCACATCATTATTGATTTCCATAAAATTCGTTTCTTAAACTTTACTTTTCCGTTGTGAAAGGTACAACTTTTTAAATAATCTTTGTTTGACAAAATCATAAATAATTCCCATTCGGTGATCTGGTTATTGTCTGCGGCTTCATCAAATGTGGTAAATCCTTTGCGTGCTTTTAATAAATCTACACCGCTTATGTTAAAAAGGAAAATTCCATTCTGTTGTGATATAATGTTGAAAACTCCTCTTATCTGATTTTCAGAAGATAAGTTTGAAGGAATTCCCAGACCGAAATTAGGAGCAAACATAGAACAGGCATCCGACTCAATTGCAAAGATCTCTGCGAATTCGTTTTGTTTGCCAAAGGCGAATTTTACTGTATCAAGTTTTCTAAAGCGTTGTGATAAAGTCATGCCCTTATTCCTTTAGCATTTTGGCGATTCTTAAATATACTATCTATTTTTGAAAAGTCAAAAGTCATATTGCGCAGGCCATGATTGGCCAGGAGTGCATGGGCTCAACACTGTCATGGTTCGGCATGGCTCACCACGACAGATTCTACTATTTAGCTAAATAGAAATCCACGGATGAACTGTGCCATAGCCACTTAAGCTAAATAGTAGCAAAGCCGCTTGGCCCCAACTTCGTTAAAAAAACTACAGCGGGCGAAGCATATTTATTTCTAATTTCGCCACAATATGCAGATAAACATAAGCGAAGCGCAACTCAACAAGGTGAGTGTGCATTTTGTGGGGAATAAGGGCACAGGGGGTGAACTGGTGACGAGCAAGAAGTCGCTGGGGCTGGGGAAGGAGGAACTGGGGATTATGAAAGCCGGGTTTTTGGAGCGGTTTAACCTGGAGGGGGATACTTACAGGTTTCATCATTTGTCGTCGCTGGATTATAATGAGGTGTATAACTACTGCCTGGAGGCACTGGCGGAAGGGGCGACTTTTCATAAGAATTCGGTGAACATGGCGAAGCATTTGTATGAGAGTACGGTGCACCCGAAAATAAGGGCAGGTGAACTGTATGTGTGCCACTACGAAAACTGCCTGGTGAACGGGGCGTTTGTAGAGGCGATAGGGCTGTATAAAACTGAAACCAAGAGCCACTTTATAGACCTGGTGAATGAGGGGCATGACTTCCAGATGAGTCTGAGGGAAGGGGTGGAGGTGAATAAATTTGATAAGGGATGCCTGGTGTTTCCGACGAATGCGGAGCAGGGGTTTGACGTGCTGATATACGACAGCAACGGCAAGGGTGAGGAGGCGGTTTTCTGGCGGGAGACTTTTCTGAGTGTGCAGCCGCAGGCTACGGAGTTTTACCAGACGAACCAGTTTATGGGTATGGCGAAACAGTTTATAGCCAAACAACTGCCGCAGGAGTTTACGGTGGAGAAGACGGAGCAGATAGACCTGTTGAATAAGAGTGTGGAGTACTTCAGGGGAAATGAACAGTTTGATAAAAAGAAGTTTGAAAAAGAGGTGTTTGAGGATGCGGCGATGGTGATGGCGTTCAGGAAGTTTGAGACGAGCTATTCGGATGAGCATGACCTGGAGCTGGCGGATAAATTTGACATTTCGACGCAGGCGGTGAAGAAGCAGGCGCGGGTATTTAAGAGTGTGCTGAAGCTGGATAAGAACTTTCATGTGTATATTCATGGCGACAAGAGTTTGATAGAGAAGGGGTATGACGCTGCGCTGGGCAAAAATTACTATAAAATATATTTCGACGAAGAGGAGTAGTTTTTTTGGAATTTGGTCCCAATAGCTATCGGGATGTAATTGGGAATTTGGATTATTGTGTGTTAAGCGAGTATTGCGGATGGTAAAGACGGAATGCATTCCGTCTCTACTAAATGCGGGTGTTTGTTTGCAGCGCGATCAATTACATCCCCCTATGTCCCCCTTCGGCCTTAGCGCACAAGGCTTGCGCTTAAGGGGGATTAAGTTCGGGTCAGGCATTTGGCTGGGGGCTTGATTTAGCTTTTTTAGTATAGAGTGGATATGGGATTTGTGTTCATTTTGTGAATTGATTTTTTGTTTATTATTTGACTAAGATCGTATTGTTTTATGAAGGAAATATTGGCGCGGTTAAATTGGTTTACTAAGATTTGCCTGGCGGTGGGGCTGGTGATGATGGTATGGGGGTATGTGTGCAGGCTGGTGCCGGTGTACTGGTTTTGGGAGGCAAGGTGGCTGGGTTGGGAGCTGGTGATTTTTGGGGTGATTGGTTTGCTGGGGACGCTGATACGGCAGAAGAAAACTTCGGAGGTTATTTATATTGGCGAACTGGTGGGCAGGGCGTTGCTGGTGTTGTTTATTTGTGTACAGGTGGTGGTTGCGGTTGGGATACCGAAGTCGGATGCTTATGTTGTCGCGAGAAATCGTGTGCTGAATGATACTGCGGTAACCAGGCAGATAGGTAGTATCGGTTATTGCTGGTTTGTGCCGCAGGGTAGTGTGAATCTGACCACGCAGAGTGGTGGGTCATTTGGCGGGGCTACGTTTGTGTTTTTGTTGAAGGGCAGTAAGCAATATTGCGATGTGGATATAACTATGGTGAAGCGTCCGGGGCATAGCGAATGGACGATAGATGGGTTGAATGTGGAGTAGAGTTTCTCGCAGAGGGTTCTTTTCGCGGAGGTGATTTTCACGCAAAGTCGCGGAATATTTTGCTCGCATGCTGTTTTTAAGCTCGCAAAGGGTGTTGTGTGAACTGCTCGGGGGAGTGGCTCTCGCAAAGGCGCAAAGGCGCAATTTACCATGTTGTGTTTTTAAGGGCGTAGAAGGTTTTTATGCGCATGCTTGCGAATGCCGGTGTGAAAGAAATACCTCTATTTAGTCCCTTTGCGCAGTAAGAATACCGGCATCTTATTACAGTAATCAAGTAGTCTCGATGCGGTTTTATGATTTCTTTAACATTTCCAGATTAAACCTTTCTGGTTTTCATAAAAAATTAATGCTTTCCTGCTTGCAAAGTATTACTATAAGTAATACATTTACCATAGTTTTTGCACAAAGGTACAAAAATTATGCGTCATAGTATGTGTGACATGACACTAGTATCTATTGTTACCTGCAGTTATAATAACGCTGATTTTATCCTCGAGACCCTGGATAGCATCAAAGGCCAGACCTATAAAAATATAGAGCTGGTGATAGTGGATGACTGCTCCACCGATAACAGTGTGGCTGTCATTGAGGAGTGGCTGAAAACTTATATAGGTAAATACAAATTTATCAGGCATGAAGTGAATAAGGGTGGAAGTGTTCCTTATAATGCAGGTCTGAAAAATGCTACCGGCAAGTATTATGCAGCAGTTGATTCGGATGATTCTTTGATGCCTGAAAAAATTGAACGGCAGGTGGCAATTCTTGAAAAGGCGGGTAAAGATGTTGCTGCTGTTTATTCAAACGCCTATGTGATGGATGTAAAGAGTAAGCCTGTGGAAGGTCTTTTTATACAGCGGCACAGGCAGTTTGAAGAATTACCATCGGGAAATATTTATAACCAGTTGCTGCAAGGGAATTTTCTGCCAGTGATGTCGCTGCTGGTAAGGAGGGAGGTATTCAATGAAATGGGCGGATATGATGAAAGCCTTGTGTATGGCGATTTCGATATGTGGCTTAGAATTGCACGGAAGTACCAGTTCATTTATTCCGGCTATATTTCAGGCAAGTACAGGGTGCGGCCGGGGAGCCTCTCGTTTACCATAAAGAACTGGGACTATACTAACGCGAAAATCTTCCTGAAACATAAGGATGCAGCGCTGCCATTGGGGTGGATCAATAAAATTGCTACTCATTCGTATAGCACATACAACGACGCAACAATGCCACTGATCAAACAGCTGGCAGACATTACATGTGACCGTAGCCTGATGACGACTTACCTGCTATGGGTGTTCAGGGTGGCGCCGGAGTTGGGTGCGCAGCTACAGCAGTGTGTGGCGCAGCATATCGGGAAGGGGCTGTCGCCAAATATACTCCAGCTTAACGATACTGATATCCACGTTTTTTTGCAGGAGATTGCCTATTCCGTGCCACTCAGTTTGTTCAGGAGAATTGCGCTGGATACGATTTGCCGTGAGCAGGAGGAAACATTACCCCTAATAAATGAGCTGGCAGATAAGCTATACGACCGGTACCTGAAGACTGCATTCCTGCTGGCGAAATACAAAGCAGCAAAGGAGGAAGGAATGGGGCTGCTGGCAGAGTTGGGAAAGGTGAGTGGGGGAGATGGTGATTGTACGGAGGCAATTCCTTTTGAATCGGAATTGAGTATTTTCCAGAAAGAGGTACTGCCGTTAATACCCGGTTGGTGGCTTCAAAAGGTAGCCTTAGAAGAATACGAAAAAGGAGTTGAATCAACTATTCTGTTACTAAACGGACTGGCGAACAAAACCAACGACCGGTACCTGAAAACCGTTTACCTGCTTTGGAAATTCAGGATAGCGCCATCAGTTGGAAAGCAAGTGCTGACTGATATGCAGAACAGGATAGGAACCGGATTGCCGGCTACTATAAACTACCCGGCAGAGCCTGATACTATAGTATTTTTAAATGAGATAGCTCCTTCCATTCCTCCCGACCTGATGAAGAAAATTGTGTGCGAGGATTATAAAGGAGATAATAAGGAGGCCATGTCCTTTGTAAACGAGTTTGCAAAAGATTCGGGAGACACCTACCTGATTGCGGCCTGCCTGTTGTGGAAGTTTAAGATTCCTGCAGAACCGGGAGCCGGAATACTGGCAAGGATTGATGACGCACTGAAAGCGGGCGCAGCATTTAAAATAGATATAGTTAAAACGTCTGATGCGCAGATGTTCTTTAAGGAGGTTATGCATCTTTTGACGGTAGGGCTGTTGAAGCAGATTGCCTGTGAAGCCTACTGCAACAATAACGAGGCATTGCTGCCATTAGTAAAGGTATGGGGCAAACAAACCGGTAGCAGGTATTTCAAAGCAGTTCTTATGCTCTGGAGATTTAATGTAAATGCTGATACCGGCAGGATAATACTTGACAGGGTAGATGGATATTGCAAAATAAACCGGAACAAGCTATACATTGACCTATGTGTATACAAGGATATTTACGGCGCATACAAAACAAAGAACGCTACGCTGGTAAGCCCCATTGATATTGGTGTTGCAGGCGCTTAATGTTTCAGCTTCTTTTCACATTTCTTTATCTGGCTTCGTATTTTGTCTTCCTCCTGCTTAGTGGCAATAACTTTAGTCAGCGCCTTTTCATAAAACTTCTTCGCCAGGTCGTAGTTTCCTTGTTTGAATTCATAGTCTCCGGCGAGGACGTAAGTGTGGAAAAATTCAGGGTTGCTGGCAACGAGCATTTGTACATCAGCAGGTTCGCCATCCATAATCTTTTGCTTTATCTCGCGGAAAATTTCAAAATTATGGTAGGCCCGTGATTGTAAAAAGGTGTCGGCGGGTATATTCAATACGCTATCCCATACTTCGGTATTTTGCTGCAGGCCATGCATGCTGAATATTTTGTTCAGGTCGTAGGCTACGTACTGGCCAAGTTGCCAGGGGGAGGTGGAAACCCAAACTAATCTTTTCCGTGGTTCGAATACAACCGAGTGATGGGCAATCAGCTGATTCAGCGCCTTTTCATTACCCATGCCTATGTCGGCATTATGCAGTCCTTTGCGGTCGCGTAGTATGTCAATGGTTTTTTGAACTGTATTAGATGGGTCATTTGACAGTAATTCAGTAAGCCGTTCGAACCGGTATTCTGATGCACTTTCTTTCTTCTGGTCCTCATTTGATGAGAGGTGACTGAGGCCCTTGCTCTGGAAGTGGTTGGCACAGGTAATGAAGTTTTCACCGGAGGAATACATTTCCATGCTGTCGGGGGTTTTCTCAATTACCACCGCACGGTTGTCAGCGGCAGATCCGATGAGGAAAGATTCTGAAACGAACATTTTTCTTTTTCCTGCTATGGCCCACGCTTCATCAATGTTTTTTGCGTATTGTAAAATTTCACGTGCTACAAGTGATACGGGTGTGGCCGCACCTGAAGGGATGCTGCTTTTATCGGCATTGATGGTAACAGTAAGCCCCTGCTCATTCATGCCGGAGACAACCCCGGTAAAGCCTGCCCAGGTGACCATCATGAACCGGTAGCCGGCAGCAGGGTGATAGAAGGCAACGATCTTATCTTCCGCAAATTTGTCGCCTACATAAAAATCGAAATTGCGGCCTATGATTAAGCTGCTGTCTGCCGATCGGCCATTCCAGGTGGCGAATGAAGTGCAGCCTACCAGCGCCATGCTTTGCAGTGCATGGCCTATATCGTGTGCGGCATGATAATTCATCAGTCGTTCGTACCTGGTGCCTATGTAGCCATAATCGTCGGATGCTGAAAAGGAGATGCCGTAGATCTCTTCCTTAAATTCCTCCTGTACGTTATCTGCCAGATTCCTGTTGAAGAATCCGATAAAGTACCTGAGGAAGTTCCGGTAAACATTAGACGGAACCATTTTCTTAATCTGCGCAGTGAAATTGTCCTCCTGCCGTTTTACCAGTTCATCCGTCAACTTGCCATAGATCACACCACGCTCGAAAGGAGCACCCTCCACATACAATTCGTACAGGCCTGATTTACTTTTGCGAAACCAATTATTGCCAAGCGTGTAGCAGTTAGTATCTATTTGTACTCTCTTCAGTTGCAGCGCGCTCTGGTCTGCTATTTTCGGTGGGTTTATGTGGGAGACGCTTACCACATAGATACAAAAACCGGTTATTAACAGTAAAAGAACACCAAGTGTGTAAAGCACTATCCTTGTCAACCGCCGCCAGATACTTCTTTTCTTTTGTGCCAAACCTGTTTTTTTGAACTGCAAAAATATGACTAATTAATGTATTAACGCCCGGTCAGGGAAAAGCGTAAATGATCCCTTTTTGGGCTGCAAATGATCTTATGTCCATACATATGTAGTTAGTGTCATCATTTACATCGAAGGCCATCAGCAATACATCGTAAAATTCACCTGCATACAGCGACAATGAATAGACTTTGTCTTTTGTACTTAAGTAATTTTTAACAAATTGATCGCGGTCTGTATCGCTGAAAGGAGTCACCATAATGTTGTCGACAAACCAGGTTGTTTTTTTATCGAAGGTAAACTCGGTATCTATCAGGTCTTCAAAATCATCGGCTATTTCTTCTGCCTCTTCCAGCGTGAATGTTGTTCTTGTCATAGTGTTATGTGCTTAAGCTTTGTTTATTTTTTCAAGCAGTTCTTCGATATTAAGTAATTCAGCGCATGTCATCAATGCACTGATGGTTACACCGAGAATGCCATGGAGGTTCAGATTCTGCCCGGTAAGGAACAGGTTAGGGATTTTAGTTGCTGGGGCGATGAAGGTAGTATAGATACTTTGGTAATCTTTTGCTACTCCATACATACTGCCATCTGCAGTACCCTGGTAATCTCTGTAGGATAGGGGAGTTGCTATGTAATAAGATGCGATGCACGATCTTAAGGCCGGGAATTGTTGTTCCACAAGGTTAAGTAATTGTTCCGCCTTGGATTTTTTAAACGCTTCGTAATCCGTACCCCTGTCATCCTGGTGGCTATCGGTATTAAATGTGTTTTTCCATTTTGCAACATCCTCATAACGCATATAGGTCATGATGGTTATGCTGTCTGCAAACTCCATCCCTTTTGATGAAGCGCTTACAAATAACGCGTAGGTTTGCGGCCATGCTTTGCCTTGGTAATCAATTCCTTCCCATGCATTATCTGTTTCGTGATGGTAATAGTTGTGATTCAGGTAGGGAAATGTATCTTTTTTCAAAACGATGTTCATTAGAAAAGGCCCAATGGAGTTTTCAAGGTTCTTCATTCGCTGACGATATGCACCACGAATAAGCATGCTTTCAGTTATTTCCACAGTTTGGGCGGGGTGCAGATTTGAGATGAAGCATCTTGCAGTTACTTTTTTCCCATCTTCCAATAAAACGTAATCCACATTTCCTGCCTCAGCGCTTATTTTTTTTACTGCTGAATTTCGGTGAATTGCTCCGCCATTATCTGTTATGCAGCGCCCCAATAGTTTCGCTATTTGTGAGCCACCATCAACACACTTCCATGCGCTTTCTATGTAGCTGTTGGTGATGAGTGCATGAATATAAAGCGGCGTTTTATTCGCCACTCCTGCATAGAGCATATTATTACCGGCAAGCACCTGCTGCAGTTTTATATTTTCAGTTACAGATGCAAGGTATTCGCATGTTGCAATATCCAGCACATCTTCCTTTTCTTTGTAGTCCCCCATGCGCAGATTATATAGAGGGAACTTACTACATACCTCTTTAATTTTATCGCAATATTGCCGGATGGCTTTTTCTTCTTCCGGGAAATCTTTCAGCAACTGTCTGATAAAATTATCATAGCCCTGAGCTAATTTATAAGTATGTGTATCATCCTTAAAAGTGATATAGTCAAACCCATCCATGTCAAGTCGCTGCAGTTTCAGTTTGTCGTATATGCCCAGGTATTTAAAGATTTTGCAGAGCTGCTGGCCTTTGTCCAGTCCGCCTATATAATGTACACCTGTATCGAGTATAGTTTTATCACGGGAAAAAGTTTGCAGGCATCCACCTATCTGCCGGTTCTTTTCAAAAACACCAACTTTAAACCCATTCATGCTGAGGATTGCGCCGCAAACCAGTCCGCCCAGACCGCTGCCGATTATTACGATATCATAATCAATCGCCTTATTCACGGACGCATTTTTTGATAACAAAAATCATATTCGAGGTAAAGCGTGTATTGTCTATTTGCTCAATGTCAGCGCCATATTTTGCTGCTATTTCCCTGATGCGGGTGGCAGACATAAAGGATAGAGGCTTGCCTGATGTTTTATTAAAGCCAAAGGCTTTTGTGGAAAAATATTCTGTCAGTGCCGTTCCCTTCTGGCGTTTTTGTAATTCTGTATTACCATCTCTTACTATCACTACTCCTCCGGGCGCAAGGTTGTTGATACAACCTGCGAGCACAGTTTCCTGTTCGTCGGGCTGAAGGTAGTGAAGTACGTCACTAATAATGAATGCATCGTGTTCGGTGTATTTATATTTGGAAATATCAGTGCAAATAAAATTCAGATCAGCTGTTTTCAGGTAGTTGTGATTTGCTGTGGCAATTTTCTCCTCGTCATAATCCAGCCCGGTGATTTGCCTGTCTTTTGAAAGGAAGAACAACATGTAAGACATAAAGCCATAGCCGCAACCCACATCCAGTATCCGGCCTTTTAGCGGGAGGAGTTTGTGAAACTGTTCGTAATTATTTTCCAGCCGTGTCTTTATCCTCATATACCATTCCAGCACCGGGCCTTTATAAATGTAGTTGTATAATAACTGCTCCCTGTAATATTTTGGCGTCTCGGTTTCCGCTCTCATTTGCTCATACTCTTCCTTGAAGTGACGGGTTATTTTCTTTGAACGATCATTATAATTTGTACCCCATGTTTTATCATCTGCGTATATTCTCGGCAGGTATTTCACAGTTATTACTCCGTCTTTCAGCAGGAAATCTCCCTTAGTTAATGTATAAGCAGTACCATGTATCACTACGGGAAGAATATCCAAACCCAGTTGTTCAGCCAGAAAGTAGGCTCCCTTATGGAAACGTTTCATACTGCCATCGGGTGAGCGTGTGCCTTCTGGGTAAATGGCTATCGAATATCCATCTGCTATTTTTTCTTTGAGCCTGTCTATGCTGCCTTCCACGCCATCAGCCACCGGGTAGTACTCGGCCATGCGAACAACAATACCAAATACAGGCGAGTGCCAAACCCACTTATTAGTAAGCAATATTATTTTTGGATTCAGCGCAGTGGTGACTAAAATATCCAGGACCGACTGATGGTTACTAATGATCAATGCAGGTTTGCTGAAATCTTCTTTATTTGGATTTAAAAATACCTTTTTCACATTATCCATAATATACAGCAGTGACCAGGTGAATGCCGACAAGATGCGGTGGTAAACGAATTTACCTTTCCTTTTATTAAATGGATTTAACTTGATAAGGATAAATCCTGAGAACATAACGATATAGCTGCCCACCGTAAAATAGGTGAATGCAAATACTGTTTTCAGCCAGCCGAAAAACGTCCATGGCGGACGGCGCTTTGCGACACGGTTTGTAATCAGCCAATTAAAAAGGAATGGTATCAGCACTTGCGAAGTGAGCACCACACAGCAGATACCTACAATCGAAATGATTGCTATAGAACGAAGGGAAGGATGTTTTGCGAAGATCAATATCCCAAGCCCCAGGATGGTAGTAATGGCCGATAGAAAAATGGATGATTTGAAAGATGAGATATGTTTCTTCCCGGTTTTATATTGCTGCAGTAATCCATCCATTATGAATATGCTATAGTCGTCTCCCAGTCCGAAAATGAAGGTGGACAAAATGATATTTACAATGTTGAACTTGATACCGAAAATACCCATAATGCCAAGTATCCATATCCAGCTTATCAACATAGGAATAAATGTGATCAAGGTTAGTTCTATCCGGCCATATGAAAGGAACAATGCAAAGAAGACCAGCAATGAGGTCATCCAGGCAATGTTATTGAATTCATTGTTAATTTCATTTACCAGGCTGTTTGCAGCAAGTTGTTTATCAAGAACTGTAATACCAGGTTGCTTGTCCAGCGCTTTACTGAGCATGTTCTTTTGCTTAGGGTCTATCTTGACCAATGTAACAAGGGATACATTCCCATGTTTTTCAATGATATAATTGTTCAGCAATCCTGCTTTCAGAATCTCGAGTTCTGCAGGTGGCCTGGCGGTATATTGTTTATTGAGTAATTGTTCAAAGGATGTAAATGCGTTTGCCTTAAAATTAAATGGCGTTCCTGCAACAGTGAGGTCGGCAAGCAGTTGCTTTTTCTTTTCTGCTGTCCAGTATTTATTCCATTTGTCAATCCTTTCCTGTTGTTTTTTTACGGAAAGAACAAGTTCACTAACACCCGATGTTTTTTTAATGATTCCCTGCAATCGCAAATCTTCAAGCACCGGTACTATGCGTTCGTTGTTTTCCAAGGACTCTTCCAGGTCTTTGCCTTCAGATACTATATAGACAGACCGGGCAGTATAGGCATTAATCTCGTTAAATTTCGTTTCTGCGTCGTGTAATTGCGGCGTCATGTAGTTCATGCGCAGCATATCGTTTTCAAATGTTACATTTTGTGCAGTAAAAAAGAACAGGATTGTTAATGCAAATATCCCGGCAACCAGGTATTTATTTCTTTCCGGTTTGTACTCAGCTATTTTATCGAGCCAGCTAAGCGGGTGATGGGTTTCCCGTTCTGATTTTCGTTTCACCTGGTTACCGCTTTCTATCCAGTGTGGCAAATAAATAAGTGAAAATAATGTAGCGCCTACAAGGCTCATGGCGGCAAAAAGACCCAGGTCATTGAGCAGGGGTGAAGGTACCAGCATCAGGCATAAAAAACCTCCGATGGTGGTGAAACTGCCAATGGTCATAGGTGAGGCTACGTCGGCAATTACTCCACGCATATCCGGCAGGTGACGGTGGTGGTTGAATACGTGCAAAGAATAATTGACTGCTATGCCCAGCACTATTGACCCGGCTCCTAATGCTACCACCGAAATGTGCCCTTTGATAAAATATACAAGCGCCAGCGAAAATAATCCCCCGAATAAAACGGGTGTCATTATGAGGAATGGCGCACGTTTTTTACGGAAATAAAACCCGATAAATACTACCAGCAGTAAAAGTGTAATACCTTGCGTAAGTATAGTGTCACTTCTTAACTGGGTTGCATTCCCTACAGATACTGCTGCAGCGCCAAAATACGTGGCTTCATATCCGGCATATTTTTTCTGCAGTGTATCAATAACGCCATCAAGTGCTTTAAAGAATTTTCCATTCTTACCTGTTGCATTAGGAGGATTCTCAGGCGCAATGAACATCAGCAAATGCCGGTGATCTTTGGTCATGATGTATCCATTATAAAAATCGAACTGCTCATCATATTTCAGATGTTGCAGTTTTTTAATGCCAATCCATGAGATACCCACAGGATCAACCTGGATAGTTTTTTTCATTACGATGCCTGCGGGGGATATTAAGTTGTTGTAATCCCATGCAAGTTGTGTATTTAGTTTTTCAGGATTGGTAAGGCTATCAAGGGTAGTGTAGTCTTTGTCATTCAGGTAAAAGGGAAGGTCGGTTTGAATTGACTGCATCAGGTTCATTGCAGAGCTGTCATCGCCTGCGCCCTGGATACTTTTTACAAAAGGCGCCAGCCTGTTTTTTAGTATTTCCGACAATGAATCAGCAAATTCAGACAACTGGTCCGGTTGTGCTTCTTTTGTTGTGTCCTTTTGAGAAATGGTAAGGGAGAGTTGTTCATTAAACCTTGAGTCCTGGAATACCTGCTGGAGTTTGTCCAGTTTTTTTTCATGGGGTAGTATCCTGGTAATGTCCTCTTCCAGTTTGATCCGGGATGCGAAAAAACCAACAAGCAAAAAGGAAAGGATTGCGGTGGTCCACATGATTCCCTTATGCTTCTCGAAATAATTATAAATGGCAATAAAAAAACTATCCATATTCAAATCAACTGCTACACTTACCGTCTAATATAAAATTAATTTTTCGCTTGTTCTTCTTTTGTTTTCAGCCCTGAGGAAAATTTCAAAATTGAATAGGTTATGCCAAATGCGATGAATCCTGCCAGGATAGCTAATGTTATACTGCCATATACATACTGTAAACCGTTCAGTTCAATTGCCTTAATGGTGATGTTTCTGCTGAAAATCAAATTTATTGCATTTTTCCCCATCCAGACTCTTCCTAATAAGAAACTTAAAAACACAATTAAAGGTATCATGGGGGGAATACTGATATTGGATGCTATTAGCGTGAGCGCTTTGTTAAGCCTGAGCAGTGCTGCGAGAACCAATGCTACTGCCATCTGGAAACCCCACAGCGGAACAATGCCCATAAACACACCAAAACCGATTGAAGCCGATTTTTTTAAAAAAGATTCATTTTTATTGAACAGGTTTTGTCGTAACAATTCTTTTACATGGTCTATATGCGACATCTTAAAGATTAGGTCGCGCGGCTTAATGTAAAGAAATGCCACCAGCACCAATACGGTATTCAAAACACTGATGCGTGAAAAATCGGGGAATGGCCTGAAGTGGGATATTCTTTCTGCAGCAGGCGGATAATAAACATGTACAGGGATCCACAATACTTTAATTCCTTTCCACGCACACCGTACCAGCACTTCCACTTCAAATTCGTACCTGGTGCCGAAGAAAATCATATTTTTCATCAGGCAAACAGGGTATAGCCGGTAGCCGGATTGTGTATCGGATGCTTTCTGGCCGGTTTCGATATAGTACCAGAAGTTCGAGAATTTGTTTGCGAAGGTGTTCTTTACCGGCATATTCTCCTGGTGCAGATTTCTGGAACCTATGATGATCGCCTCTTTTTCCGTCTGTAATTTTTCTAAAAACAAAGGCAAGTCGCTGGCAAAATGCTGTCCGTCTGAATCAATGGTTATAGCGTAATCATACCCGCGTTCAATGGCAAATTTAAACCCTTCCCGCACTGCGTTGCCTTTACCCTTGTTCTCCTTATAATCCACCTTATCCACCTTCGGGAACCTGGAGAGGATATTTGCAGTGCCATCTGTTGACCCATCATTAACAACAATAACCCTGTCGGTATATTCCAAAACAGAACGCAAAACCCCCTCCAATGTACCTGCATTATTGTAGGTAGGTACAATTATACAGGCATTTTGTGATATAAACGACTGATTGTATTGACTTAATTGATCTTGCAATTATGTGATTCTTTGGGCAAATAAACGACAAAGGTGGCTTATTTCCAGTTCACTAAGAAAATTATTCAGTCTTGCTTAACTTCACTTAAAATAAATATTCTTTTCAATTAAATCTGATGGTCCGAAAGGTAGTTATTTTGCTGGCATTTCTGTTGATTATTCTGCCTTGTAACGGATAGAACTGCAAGTTACTGTTCCCACTGAAAGGTGAGCAGGGAATAGATTATTACATTGATATTTACGTTGATCATGATTCTACAGGGGGCGTGCGCGATGCCTTCTGTGGTAACATGACCTACGACGGGCACACGGGGACAGACATTTCTATCAGAAGTTTTAAAACCATGGACAGCGGTGTGTATATATACGCCGCCGCAGACGGCAAAGTTGTAAGATGGCACGATGGCGAATTCGACAGGAGCACGGAATGGAAGGGTGGTGGCCTTGGCAACTTCATTGGCTTAATACATCAGGATTCGCTTTTTACTTTTTACGGCCACATGGTGAAGCACTCGCTTTTGGTGAAAATGGGTGATTATGTGAAAGCCGGGCAAGTTTTGGGAAAAGTAGGATCTTCGGGTAATTCGAAAGTTCCTCATTTGCATTTTGAGGTTCGCGACAAATACAAGCGTGTGATTGATCCTTTTTCGGGTGATTGCCAAAAAGTGACACCCTCATTATGGATTTCCCAGCCACCATATGATTTAAGATTTTACTTGATTGAACAAGGTTTCATTCCCTACCGGGCGGGGTTTGACTTGCTTAAAGAGCGGTATGGTGTGAGAGATACATTCTATACTGATGTTGACTCTGTGATAACTTTTTGGTTGCATATTCATGGCCTGCAAATGGGCAAGATAATTAGAGCGGACTGGTATGAGCCGAATGGGAAATTGCACTGTTCTTACAGTTTGAGATGGAAGAGGGTTTGGTGGCGTGATTTTGCAACGCCATATATAAAGATGCCGGATAAAATTGGCAAGTGGACAGTTAAATTTTATGTGGATGGCGACCTGATTACGTCAGGGAATTTTTGTGTGATGAGGCGCAAGCAGCAAACTGATTAATTCATCGCTCTACTCTTTTTAGTGCAATCGCAAAGTTGAAATTCTTGTGCTGGATACTGATACTATCCGGCACGCCGTTTTTATATTCCATCATTTGAGTAACTACAACCGGTTTTCGTTTAGATGATTTTTCTATTCTTACCAGCTTATTGCAGTGGTTTGTGATATAGTAGTCATGGCCGTTCTTATCAGGGAAGGAAATGTAAGTATATATACTATCCCCGAGGGCTTTTGCTTTCGAAAAATCAGGGTGAAGCAACACCAGCCTGAGATCATTTTTCAGGGCGTTGATCACTGCTTTTTTATTCAGTTTTTTTAAAGCATAGTATTTAATGAACTCCCTGTCTTTAGTAAATGCAAAGTCAAAGAACTTTACGCCTATCTCATTGGTAAATACTATCCGGGTGCTGCTATCCGGCATCAGCTTGAAGAACAATAAGCCGCTGAAATGATGCTTAGTAACATCAATGTAGGCCGAGTACAATGTGTTTGAAAACTTAGGAGCAAATTGTTCAATACAATGCACATCTGCGTTGCTTTGCTGCAGATGGCGGTAGGAAGATTTACAACTCGTAAGGAAAATAAGTGATAAACAAAACCCACGAAATAAGTTCAAATAACACCTCCCTTTAGGGCCGGGATTCTTACTTGACAGAGAATGTTTCATCAGGAATATTTATGTTCACTTGTCTGTGCTGGAAATTAATCACTGTATTATCGCCCGACTGTTCCAGCATGTCTATTTTGGTAACCTGGTAGTCTTTCTTGTCTACTGTCAGTACAATATTTTTAAAGATACTCTGCAGGCTTTTTACCACAGGGGTCATTTCCACCAGGTAGGTCTGTGTATTTTCAAATAAGCGGGTAGTAAAGCTTTTATTATCCAGTGCGGTTCCCTGCACGCAGTCTATCATCATCTTATTTACCTGCTCAAACATCTTGTTCGACTTGGCCGATACTTTATTCTCTTTCTGCCCGTCTTTTGCTTTAATGTTGGTTCCGTTTATCACCAGCAGGTAGTAGGAGGGCTTTTCATATTCCATACGCACTTTGTTCTCCCTTTTGAACCAGAACTTGCCGGTAGAAACAATTTTATCAGACAACATACTCAGGTTTTTTTCCTGCACAAAACCGC
>CAIMDZ010000172.1 GCA_903839875.1 uncultured Bacteroidota bacterium | reverse complement strand
GGTTCGCTTCGTTCGGCTGCGCCTCACTACGCTCACCGCTCAATACAGGTAGGTTTTTCAAAGAACAAACATATAAGCGGCCCCCGGCATCTGGTATTTCATCCTAATGGCAGGTATGCTTATTGCATAGAAGAATTAAGCGGTACGGTTTCGGTTTACAAATACGGTAACGACGGGCAACTGGAGCGCTTGCAGCGCACTTTTTCCTATGAAAAACTACACGACGTTTACAGCAGTGCGGACATTCATATTTCACCCGACGGGCTATTCTTATATGCATCAAACAGGGTGTCTGAAAATAACATCGCCATTTTTTCAATTCAGCAGGAAACAGGTCTGCTGACCCTGGTGGGCCACCAATCAACTCTGGGCGTGCACCCAAGAAATTTCGCTATTGACCCTTCGGGAAATTTTCTGCTGGTGGCTAATATGGTCACTAATAATGTAGTTGTTTTCAAAAGAGATACCATAACCGGCTTGCTGACCAATACAGGTGTTCAGATCAAAGTATCGCACCCATCATGCCTGCAAATGAGAACGTATCAACAATAAGACAGGCTTAATTTTACAATGTAGCTGCGGCATGTTTTATGGTACGTCTTGCTAAACCCTCATCCCGGTGCATAGTGTAATAGCTGGACATAATCAGGTGGACCTTTTCTTTTAGCGCCGGTACATCCTGCAGGGTTAATCCTTCAGTTGATATGGGCGGCAGAAAGTCAATCCGGATAGACTTAGGAGTGGCCCATAACTTTTTGTTAACCGGAAGAATTTTCCGGGTATTGAATATTACACCCGGCATTATAGGCTTCTGAGCTTTTATTGCAATAATGAATGCTCCGTCATAGAAAGGCTGCAACGGCTCATTAGTGTTATTCCTTGTTCCTTCGGGGTACAGGCAAAGGTGAATACCCATTTCCAGCGCTTCCTGCATTTTAACGAGGCTTTGCTGGCGGCTCACTCCCTTATTTCTGTCTACAAGAATAGAGGCAGTCTTAAAGATCTTGCCAAAGAAAGGCACTTTGGCTATTTCTACTTTCAGCAGGGTTTTATTCGGGCCGGGTATCCAGGGTGAGGATATGGAGCCGTCGGCAAACGAATTGTGATTAAGGACTACCACATATTGCTCGCCTTTTTTAAAATTTTGCTTCCCGGTACGTTTTACCGGGCAAAATACTATAGGCAAATAAAAGCCCATCCATAATTTGAAGACAACATGCAGATTCCTTGCCCTGTATGGTTCATCGAGCAGGGAAATAAACCATACCGGAATAAATACCACCAGCATGGTGGTAGTAAACAGGGTCATTGCGTACACAAGGTAAATACGGCGCAATATACTTTTGACTATGTTCATTGAATACTAATTATAGCCGGATTTGTTATTTGATTCCGGTTGCCTCCATGGTTTAAAAACATTTGTTGTACACAAACTACAATATTCAACTTCAATTATACTATATGCAGGATTGACCGATACAAGATCTTCAATACTATACATGACAGTTGGTATAACTTCAAGCAGGATATGCTTATGTTCACCGGTTTTTCCAGTGTCGGGCAGGATTAAATATCAGTTTCTTTAATTAATGCAATAAAACAAGAACTCCTTTTTCAGAATCGGTTACAACATATAAAAAAATGCCGGTATTATTCTTCCAATAAAGGTAGGCCAGATTGCCGGGCTTTTTTATGATTTTGATCATGACCAACAGTCATTGCCCTCCCGAAATAATCGGGAGGTGACACCATTTTCCCATTTTTCGGATGTCCCGATAGCTATCGGGATTGATAATCAATACATCTGTTGTCCCATTGTGACCCCATAGATTTTGATTATGGGTAGCTTGTCGAAAGTAGATAGTGAGCGTGAAAGTATTGTACTCCTTCCCAAATTTTACTTGTTCATAATTTCATAGAAGCTTACTGCATCACCTAACCGCCTTTATCCTGTCACCCTCCCGATAGTCATCGGGATGACCCCATAGATTCTGATTATGGGGTGAGTGGAAAGTTATTGTGAAAAAATTATTTGCCTAAATAAACGTGAATGTTTCAGTTCTCCTGTAAATATGAAAAAATATTTCAATATGATATTTGCATTTTTTTATTTGTCGAAATCATTGGGAATGTTTGGGTTTTCCTGGAGGGAAAACTATATATGGGTAAAATTTGAATTATATGTGCGTATTTTATTCATAGGTACCGCAAATATAAGCGAGATATTTGAAATTACCAAATATAAAATCTATGATAGTGCAGTTTTAGGGCTATGATAAATAGTTGTTTTGGTGGTAAGTGGCAGATGAGTATTTGTTTACGTATTATAGAGTTGTTGAAAAGTGGAAGTAGGAACCAGGATATATATGATTAAAATATTATAAGATACATATGACAATGCCCCGTTAGTGGGTGAAAGCTATGTAGTATAGGTTTTATATACCACCACACGCGCCCCGTGGTGCAACCTACTCGCTAAGGAATAACATACACAAAGGAACCCTTGCGGATATGAGCACCAAGCCGACTTGGACGAGTGAGTAAATTCGGGGGAAGCAAACGCCCATCCGGTACATCCTTCCCGAAAAATAAACGGGACAGGCTGTTGCAAACGAGGACGAAGGGGATTTTTACAGAAGATGACCGGATACCCCATTTAATGTAAATATGATTGTATGTGAAGATCCGGAGAAGGGCGCCGATTTTTCATCGGAGGTTTTTGAGGTATATTACAATGTTAATTTTCTACGTATTTTTATGGTTTTAATTTCGAGGCACATTTTCAATTGTATCTTTGTTAACAAATAGTAAGTTACAGGCTTCCTTAAAACCAAGTCTGTAAGAAGGCTATAATCACAATAGTAAATAAGTTATTGATTCATGAAAAAGGGAACTGAAATTACGGACAAGTACCGTTTAAAAACTTTGATCCTATTAGTGGCAGTAGTAGTAACCAGCATGTATGGCTGTCATGATGGGTCGCCCAAATTAAAAGACAATTTTACTGTAACAAAAGATACCGCCGTATTTCAGGCGCCTGATACCAGCACCATACCTCACGACCAGTTTGGCGATATGGTACGATATGGCCGCGAACTAATGGTGAATACAGCGTATTATATAGGTCCTGAGGGTATTGTGGGAAAATATACTTTTAATAAAATCAGTTGTGGCAATTGCCACGCTGATGCGGGCACCCGTCCGTTTGGGTTTAATTTTTTCAGTTCGCATGCACGCTACCCGCAATACCGTGGCCGGGAAAATATGGTACTTGACATGGAGCAGCGTATAAATAACTGTGTTGAAAGGCCAGGGAACGGAAAGCCTATTCCGCTGGGCAGCAAGGAGATCGTAGCAATGGAATGCTATATGAAATGGCTATCCACCAATGTGCCTGTGGGAGGCCGTGTGAAGGGTGATGAAATGCCGGAGATAGATTTTCCGGACCGGGCAGCTGATATTCAGAAAGGAGCGGCGATATATGTGGCAGAGTGTATGGTGTGCCATGGCAAGGATGGAGAAGGTATGTGGGGTATTGATTCCAGCAAGGGATTGGCCAATTTGAAAGTTGATTCTTCCAAATATTTATACCCGCCGTTATGGGGGCCATTCTCTTACCAGAATGGTTCAAGCCCGTCGAGGGTAATAAAACTTGCAAGGTTCATAAAAGCAAATATGCCGTCGAAAAAGGCTACATGGAGAAAGCCTTACCTTACTGATGAGCAGTGCATAGATGTGGCTGCCTTCGTTAATGATGGCAGGATACACCCCAGGCCGCAGAAGAAGGATAAGAGTATACCCGATTATGCAGATACTAAAATGAAAGCTATTGACTACGAAAACGGGCCGTATACTGATACCTTCCCTGCGCTTCAGCATAAGTTCGGGCCATACAAACCGATCATAGAGTATCACAAGGCGCATAACCTGCCGGTGATTTTTTAATAGTCTAAAGTTTAAAGTAGAAAGTCTAAAGTTCGGGAGTGGCTGTGGGTGTTGCTTTTACGTGAGTGTCCTGCGCGAGGTTGTTGGTGACACCAACAATGGCGGGTAACTGTCCTTTTCCATTTTTCCGGCGTTGCCAAATCTTTAAAAAGCATGCTATCCGCAGTTTTGGCGACTTGAAAAAACAAATAATAACTTCGCATAACTTGTGGAACTTATTTAGTCAACGTTCCTTAGTATTTGGTTATCCTACAGGTTTAATCATATATTTGTTGTACAACAGAAATCAGAATTTCATGTTCAAAAATTTCAGCCTGCTCTTTTATTGCTTTTTCATACCTCATTTACTATTTTCCCAGGTTTTACCGGGAGAGGGAAGTAATTTGAATTACAGGCTGATAGGATTTTCATTTCCTGAAATGAAGAAAACGAATAATTATAAAGTTGAAATTGCTTCAGGCAGTTATTATAACGAAGAATCTTTTAAAAAGAATATTATAAAGTCAATTAACAGCAAGACCAATAAAATTATTGGTGAAGTACCTTCTTTCGGTAAAAATTATACCTGGCGTATAGTATATACTGAGGAGAAAGGTGCATCAAAAGGAAGTAAGTTCTACCATTTCAAAACAGGAATGAGCCCTAATGTTGATACGAACATTAACCGTTTAAGAATTATTAAAAGTACTGGAAAAAATAATGGTTCTTATATTTTTCTTGATGGGAATAAGGTACTATATGATATGAATGGTCACCCGGTGTGGTATCTACCGGACATTGATTCATTTGTGAATGAGAATTGTATTCCCAGGGACATAAAACTTACCCAGCAGGGAACAATCACATTACTTGTTCACGAGAAGGCATACGAGATAAGTTATAACGGAGACATCCTATGGAAAGTGCCAAATAAAAGCCAATCAAATACAGAGAGCCAGGAACCTTATCATCATGAGTTCACAAGGCTTGGCAATGGCCATTATATGGTTCTTGGAATGGAAAGCGGTATGTTTAGGTTAAATAGCAAGGGGGCTGACAGGAATCCGGGAAATCCTGTTACGCCACAGTTGAAGGATAGTGCTGCTACGGTTGTTCAACAGCATTTTAGATTTGGCAAGATACTTGAATTCGATAATGAGGGTAATGTTATTTGGTCCTACAAGACTTCTCAATATTTTATGGGGCAGGAGATTATTAACCGACGAAATTCAGGGGAAACGATTAATATTAATCCACATGATAATAGTTTTTATTTTGATGAGCAGTCCAGTGTAATTTATATAAGTTTCAGGGATATAAACCGGATTATCAAAATAAAATACCCGGAGGGAAAAGTGCTGGCAGATTATGGTGAGCAATATAATTCAGGTGTTCAGGAAGCAGGTAGTGGATTATTCTGTAAGCAGCATTGTGTAAGACATTCGGCAAATGGGTATTTATATCTGTTTAATAATAACAACTGTAACCTTGGCAGGGCGCCTAAGATTGTCATATTGCAGGAGCCGGTCACAGATACTGAAATTCTCAAAAAAATATGGGAATATGAATGTTCAACAGAAGATATAAGCAAGGACGAATTATTAGATAATACTTCTTCAGGAGGAGGAAGCGTAGAGGAATTGCCTGATAAATCATTTTTTACCTGCATGGGCGTTCCTTATGGTAAAGTATTTATTGTGAACCGGGATAAAGCCATTTTATGGAGTGCAGTTCCCGAAAAATGGAACCAGGATGAAAAAAAATGGAAAATAATTCCTCAATACAGAGCAAGTATCATAACTGATAGTAAACAACTGGAACACCTGGTAATGAATGAAGAAATAGAGAAAAGATAAGGTAACACAGTATCAAAATTATGCATAGACTTTCAATAGTATTGTTCTTGTTTTTAACGATAAACAGCCAAATTAAGTCTCAGATATTACCCAGAGAAGGGAATATTCTAAATTACCGGCGGATAGGTTTTGCATTTCCACAAATGCAAAAAGCAACCGGGTACCAGATAGAAATTGCGGCAGGAAATTATTACAGAGAAGATTCCTTTAAACGCAACCTGATTAAAACGATTGACACAAAAACTACTAAGATAATTGGTGAAGTACCTTCTTTTGGTAAGCAATATACCTGGCGTGTAATTTATATAACCGGGCTTTCAAAATACAAAAAAGGGACTTTTTATCATTTCAGTACAGGCATAATACCAGGCGTTGATTCAACAGTAACACGTTTTAGAATTCTAAAGCATGCGGAGGAATACAAAGATTCGTATGTATTTCTTGATGCCAATAAGGCTCTGTTTGACATGAGCGGGCGACCTGTATGGTACTTGCCTAATCCTGAAACCATTGATAAGTTTGTACGTGACCTTAAGATAACCCGACAGGGAACAATTACTTATGTTATTGATGACCAAGGCGCGTATGAAATAAATTATAATGGCGATATTTTATGGAAAGGGCCAGACAATGGAATTGTAAATGGAGCTGCCAGTGAACATTATCATCATGAATTTACGAAGCTTAAAAATGGACATTATATGGTATTGGGTACTGAATTTGTATTATTCAAAGTACCCACGCTGCAGGATACAAGTATAGTAGTTATTTCACAAAGCGAATTACCCCCCGGTATCGTAAATGCAAACTACAGGAAAGCCCCGATGGGAACAATTATTGAGTATGATAGAGATGGCCATGTAGCGTGGTCATGGAAATCCTCAAAATACTTTAACGGGTCTGACCTTTTTTATCGCAGGGGTCCTGATGGCGGCATCCTGATTCATACGCATGAGAATGGATTTTATTTTAATGAGCAAGACAGCGTAATATTTATTTGTTTCAGAGACATAAACCGGATAATAAAAATTAAATATCCTGAAGGATATGTAATGAATACTTTCGGAAATATTTACAGACAAGGTGTTATGGAAGGACATAATAGTATGTTTTGCAGCCAGCATAGTTTTAAAAATTCATCTAAAGGATATGATTACGTGTATAATAACAATATTTGTAATTACCCTGCACTTCCGCAGGTTATAAAGTTGCAGGAGCCTATATCGGGCAAAGACAGTCTGAAAAAAATATGGGAGTATAATTGCACAATTGAGGGTATGCTTGAAACAAAACAAGACCCTTCAAAATTTACCTCTGGTGGGAATGTTATAGAATTACCCGATGGATCAATCTTTGTTTCCATGAGCACACCATACAGCAAAGTATTTATTGTAAGCGAAGAGAAAGAAATTTTATGGAGCGGATTACCGGAAAAATGGAACCAGCCTGAAAACAGATGGGAGCCATTTCCTCAATATAAGGCCAGTATTATTACCAACAAGGAAGACCTGGAGTATCTTATATGGAACAGTGAAAAGAAATAATGATATGCCTGCCCGAATGTACCTTTTTGATGCGGGAAGGCAAGGGCGCAAAGCCGCTATGACGCGAGTAATAATTTTTTGGTAATAAACGCTTTATGAAGTTGCTAAGGGCTTGTCAGGAAATAACTTGTTCATATTGACTTGTTCTTTTCCATTTTTTCTGCGTTGTATCCCGATAGCTATCGG
>CAIMDZ010000171.1 GCA_903839875.1 uncultured Bacteroidota bacterium | reverse complement strand
CCTTAGTTATCGACAGCAATTCATCCCTTTCCTGCTCCGTTAGTGTAACCTTGTACTTTTCCATAGTTTTTGCACAAAGGTACAAAAATTATGCGTCATAGTATGTGTGACATGACACTAGAGTTATTACAACTGTAGCGGGGAACGGTAGCGGTGGATTTTCCGGTGACGGCGACCAAGCGACAAATGCCGAACTTTTTGTGCCCTGTGCAGTGACTATAGATGATACCGGTAATATTTATATCGGAGATGCATTAAATCATAGAATTCGGAAGGTAACAATTTCTACTGGTATCATAACTACATATGCAGGAAATGGAATGTCAGGTAATTCAGGTAATGGTGGTTTAGCGATTAATGCAGAAATAAAATCACCTGCTGGTTTGTGTACTGATAAGCTCAATAATTTATATATTTCAGATGCCGATAATAGCAATGTAAGGATGGTTTCAAAAGCTGGCATAATTATTACTATTGCAGGGAATGGTACACTCGGCTATTCAGGTGACGGAGGACCGGCTACTGATGCGGCGTTTCATTCACCTGGCGATGTAGGAATTGACAGTTCGGGCAATATTATTGTCGCAGACATACTTAATAATGCTTTAAGGAAAGTCAATGTCTCCACCGGCATTATTACTACAATTGCAGGAACAGGGATAGCGAGCTATGGTGGGGATGGCGGTCCAGCTTCCAGCGCGAAACTAAATACGCCTTATGGAATATTTATTGACAAAAGCAACAACATTTATTTTTCAGATTGCCTTAATGGAGCAATCAGGAAAATAGAAGGCGCAACGGGAATAATAACCACTGTTGCCGGATCGGGGACGCAAGGATATTCGGGGGATGGCGGTCCAGCCACTGACGCAAAACTAGCGCCGGATGATGTTTTTTTGGATAAGTATGGCACCATGTACATAGCGGACTATGGAAATCAAAGAATCCGTATGGTTTACAATCCAAAACTTAGTGCGCCAGTTAATGAAAAAACTATTGCAGAGGTGAAAGTATTTCCCAACCCCACAAAAAATGAACTTACCATAGAATATTATCTTCCAAGTGAAGATGCAGTAATACAAATAGCAGATGTAATGGACAGGCTTGTAATTACAAAAAATCTAAAAAGTCAAAAACAAAAAGAACCGTTCGGCAAGCGCACGATGACAATAGATATTAGCAGCCTTTCCCAGGGAGTGTATTTGTATAAAGTAATCTGCCCAGGCATCCCTTTGGGACAGAATGGTGCTTCTATTTCCACAGGGAGAATACTAAAAGAGTGAGCGGTGTGCCACACTTTTTTTGAGTGTGGCACACCTGTGCAGTGGCACCATAGGCACTTCCACATTTCCCCCATTTCATAATACTTAAACCATTGCTCATAAACAACTTAGCTCTAAAACAACTTTCTATCATAGACTCAAAACTGCACTATCATGTAAGTTATATTTGGTAATTTAAAATTTGTATCTTACATTTGTTCACCTACGACCAAAAAAGACTAATACATAAGGATGGCGTTGAGGATTTATTCTTTTGTGAAGTCGAATTATTTATTAATATTATATTTAAATGAACTTCCGGTTGCACTTCCGATACCGGAAGCAACCGGAAAGAATCCGGAACTTGCCTGAAATGTAACTGATTGAAAATCAACCTGCCTGCCGACAGGCAGGTGAAATGTTCCTGAACCTGCAAACTATTTTTAATCCTGAAATTTTTACAAAACCACTACAGTTATGAATTATTAATAAAACTATTTTTATATTTTCACCAGGCCCCCACAAAAAGCGGGCATGTAGGGGCGCACTCTGCGCCTGTCCCGCAGAATTGCGGGAGTCGCCCTCTCACGCAGGCAGACAATATGGCCCAAGACCTGATTTTTAATATTATTTCATGTATAATATATAACACAACTTCCGGTCGCCATTCCGAAACCGGAAAAATCCGGAAAAATCCGGAAATACCCGGAAATACAACTGTTTGAAAATCAAAATATTATGTAAAAATGCCGCAATTTTTTACTCCCGCATTTTTTGCAAAACTACAACAGTTATGAATTATAAATAAACTAATTTGACAACTCACCACTTGCCAACATATTTCTGGACGATGCAGACTTTCGACTCATTTATCTGCCGAAGCTTTTGCGCAGGCATGACGACTTTCGACTATAAAAATGCGACAATGATGCGACATTTGGACATTTGTAATACAATTGACAGTAAAGCCTTTCAACCCCATTTATAATATGAGTTATCCACAAAAAAATTGAAAAATGCGACATTCAACCTATCAACCAATCAACTTATCAACCTATCAACCTATCCTTCGTCCGCCATAGCTTTTTCAGCGACGGAGGAAACCATTCAACCTATCAACTAATCAACTTATCAACAATTCAACCAATCAACTTATCAACCAATCAACCTATCTTTGCTCTTCTTTTTCACCTTATGCTCCGCTCAAAAAATATCGTACTTAGTTTACTAACCGTATTTGCGTTGGTGATTGCACTTTCGGGCTGCGAGAAGGAAGTGCACATTAACATTGCTTCATCAGCTTCGCAGGTAGTGGTGCAGGGCGCGGTAGAAACAGGTGCGCCGCCTTATGTATTTCTTTCATCTACAATAGGCTTCTTTTCGAAAATGGACCTCAATACGCTGGAAAACAGTTTTCTGCACGGCGCTGTTATCACAGTATCAGATGGGACTAATACCATCACCCTGAAGGAATATACATTTGATACGGGCGGAACCAGCAAATTTTACGTATACTCTGTTGATCCTGCGTCAGGCACAATGGTTGGCGAGGTAGGTAAGTATTATACGCTTAATGTTATCTACAATGGTAAAACCTATACTTCTGTAACCAAAATACCGGCGCCTAAGGGCATAGATTCGATATGGGTGGATGTGCCGCTTTACGTAAGCGCTAAAACACCCGACAGCGCAAAACAACTGTTCGTCAATTATACCGACCCTGACACCCCCGGTAATTATGTGCGGTATTATACCCAAAGAAACGGCGGCCTGTTTTATCCCTCCGACCAGTTTAATGACCAGGTAGTGAATGGGAAACCGATAACGGATATTCCGCTGTATGCAGGCTATGAACATACCCAGGATGTTAATAATGATTCTATGATGTACTTTTATCCGGGTGATACCCTGACTCTGAAATGGAGCGAGATAGATAAAAATGTGTACAATTTCTGGAATTCGTATGCTTATGCGTTAAACGCCCTTGGCAACCCCTTTGCATCACCCATCAACCTGCAAACGAATATTACCAATGGCGGGTTAGGCGTATGGGGTGGATATGGAAGCCTGACGTATACTCTTATAGTGCATTAGTAAGCGCCCTCAAAATGTAAAAATGGGTTTCATAGTACTGATTGAGCTATGAATCCAGGCGCAACAGTCATGGTTCGACGCGGCTTATAATAACAGTTATATATTCTTCTTTTTATAGTACGAGCGCAGACTTCGCAAGGTAAGTCTTGTGTGATACGTTGTGTTACATGGCTGTTACATGGGAGCCGATGCGTAACAGCGCTGTAACAGTAGTAACACACCAATGTGTTACGGTACACCGACTGAAGGCTACTGCTTCACAAACTTCCTGACCTCTGTGCCGTTTATCCTGATGAGGTAAACAGATGCCGGTAAACTAGCCACATCTACCTGCACTTTTTCGGTGTTGTACTCATTAGTGTACACTTTCTGACCCAAAAGGTTAGTGATTGTTATCTGGTTTATCTTATCACTTGAGATAATTGTCAGTTCATTTTGGGCAGGATTGGGATAAATGGAAAGGGTGCTATTTGCTGTAGCAATGGGTTCTACTCCCAAATATAGTTGAGTAATTTCTGTAGCGGTTAATACCCGGTTGTAAAGACGAATATCATCAATAACGCCTTTGAAAGCATATGGATAACCCGCACTTGCCTCGTATATATCATAACCAATGGACGCGCTGTCGGTACCAGATCCCATTGCCACCCCGGGAGTAGTTATTGCTACCGTAGACTTAAGAACATTGTTAACGTAAATTTTAAAAACCGTATCATTAAACGTCGCAGCTACTGTATACCATGTGTTCTCTGCGATATGCGGAGTGTAATCAAAAGGGGTAAAAGTTGCGGCATTCAGTTGTCCGGTGGCACTGAATGCCGCAGGCACAAAAGATTCCTGTGTAGTGTCAATAGCAACCGTACAACCATATCCTGCCGGGTAATCAGTAAATTCCAGAAAATACATATCGCCGCTTCCTGACGTACCTCCCCTCATAAAAATCGTGTTGCCATGACAGGTCCCTGTATAAAACCCTTCAACCTTCAATGTAGCGGTAATAGTGTATGCTGAAACATTCAGCGCGGGTGAGTACGGTATGGTAATGGAACTGTTTGTTCCGTTAAAATACCAGGCGTGCCCCATAACGCCGTCCATGCCTGCGGCAGCTGTAAGATTATTACCATGGCCGTTATGCCCGTTGCCTGTTACATCATTTGTTGTACCATTCATGTCCCAATGAGCAATAGGGCCGGTCTGAGCATTTAGGATTAAAACTCCGCAAACTAATAGAAATGTAAGTATGTTCTTTTTCATACGATATGATTTGTACCAAAAATAATAAATTTATATGAAATTGCATTGTAAGGTATATTATCCCACATTTTATCAACATGCCAAATTCTAAAATTTGATACCCACATAATTCTTTTGCACCTTTAAGGGTTAAAACTGTTACGGTTAAAAGTTATCGTAATTTTGTGGGGCATTTATTGGTAATACACACAACAAGAAGAGAACAAAATGAGTGAAACAGAAAAAGTACATTGTTTTATAATAGGATCAGGGCCAGCAGGATACACTGCAGCCATATACGCAGCACGCGCCAATCTTAAACCTGTATTGTACCAGGGATTGCAACCGGGTGGCCAGCTTACCATAACTACTGAAGTGGAAAATTACCCCGGTTACCCTAATGGTATCATGGGTCCGCAGATGATGGTGGATTTTGAACAGCAGGCACAGCGGATGGGTGCTGATATTCGTTGGGGCATGGTGACGAAGGTTGATTTTTCGGGCCATCCATTCAAAGTGGAAGTGGATGAAGAAAAATGGATTGAGGCAGACTCGGTGATCATAGCTACCGGGGCATCGGCCAAATGGCTGGGCCTGGAAAGTGAACAGCGGCTCAACGGTCATGGTGTTTCGGCTTGCGCGGTATGTGATGGTTTTTTCTTTAAGGGCAAGGAAGTGGCAATAGTGGGCGCGGGTGATACGGCATGTGAAGAAGCAATGTACCTGTCCAAGCTATGCAGCCATGTCCATATGTTTATCCGCCGCGGCGAAATGCGCGCCAGTAAGGTAATGCAGGACAGGGTGTTGAAGACCGCCAATATTACAGTGCATTGGAACACCGATACAGTAGAAGTTATGGGCGAACACAAAGTAGAGAGTGTTAAGGTACGCAATACCAAAACGGGTGAAGAAACAATCATACCATTGAACGCCTTCTTTGTTGCCATAGGCCACGAACCAAATTCTTCTTTATTCAAAGGCATGCTGGATATGGACGACCAGGGCTACCTGATCACGCAGCCGGGTTCTACACGCACAAATATTCCGGGCGTTTTCGCCTGCGGCGACGTGCAGGATAAAATATACCGCCAGGCTGTGAGCGCCGCCGGCAGCGGCTGTATGGCTGCGCTGGATGCGGAGCGATATTTGGGGGCTGCGGGGCTGCATTAAGTTGGCAGTTGACAGTTGGCAATTCCCAGTTGGTAATGTGCAGTTGAAAATCTTAATCCAATGAGGAGCTTATTCTTGTGCTTACTATTCGTTTGTTTGTCTGGTTCTTTGTTTGGGCAACCATCTGAAGAACCCTACGTACTAGTCCTTGGCGTATCGCAGGATGGTGGTTACCCACATACAGGCTGCCACCGGCCATGCTGCGAAATGGCATGGGCTAAGGAATCTATGAGACGGTATGTTGTATCACTCGCAGTAGTTGACCCCGCGAAGCATCAGTGGTACCTGTTTGAAGCAACTCCCGATATCAAACAACAACTGCATTACTTCCAGGAACTAACACATGGTCAGTTTGATTTTCTTCCGAATGGTGTATTTGTAACGCATGCCCATATCGGGCACTACACAGGATTGATGGACTTTGGGCGGGAAGTAATGGGCACCAATGGGGTGCCTGTTTATGCGCTTCCTAAAATGAAGACCTTCCTGGAAACTAACGGACCATGGAGCCAATTGGTGAGCCTGCACAACATAGCTATTCAACCTTTATTCGCCGATAGTACCATTCTGCTTTCTGAGCATATCAGCGTAAGGACATTCACAGTGCCTCACCGCGATGAGTTCTCTGAGACAGCAGGATTTGAAATCATCACTACTGCAAAAAAATACCTCTTCATACCAGACATCAACAAATGGGATAAATGGAACAAGGATATTATAGAGGAAGTGAAGGCTGTAGATATTGCCATGGTAGACGCTACTTTCTTTGATAATACAGAGTTACCGGCAAAGAATTTCACGGTAGTCCCCCACCCTTTTGTGTTCGAGACCATGAAACTTTTTGCTGATCAAAGCAAGGAAACAAAATCGAAGATCCATTTTATCCACTTCAACCATACCAATCCGTTGCTGTGGGATAAGAAGAAGCAAAATGAATTGGAGAAGTCGGGGTTTAATTTTGCAAGACAGGGGGAGAAATTATAAAAGTATTTATTATCTATAACGTTTTCAGCATCCATAGCCCGCACCCAAAATGGCCTGAATTACCCATCGGCCCTTCGAGGTAGGTAAACCCGCATTGTTCATATAATCCCATTGCGTTCTTCAGTTCGGGCATAGTTTCCAGGTACACCTGCCGGAAACCAAACTCCCTGGCGGTCATAAAACACTGTTCAATTAATTGCTTTCCATAGCCTTTCCCCCTGTATTCAGGCATAATATACAGCTTCACGAGTTCACAGCAGCCATCCGGTAAACCAGGGGTAGGATAAATGCCGGATCCGCCCGCTACCCTGCTGTCAATCTCCAATATCCAGTATTTGGCACATTTTTTGCTGAATAAAGAATAGAGGTCATCAGTAGTGGGGTCATAATACACAGTTCCGGGTTTATTGGCTTTAAACTCTGTAAGCACTTCCCTGATGATTCGGGCAATGTCCGGATTGTCATTTTTTTGTAATGATCTTACGTTATTTGTTTGCACAACTGCAAAATAAACAATTATTGTAATTCTGATTTTATGTAATTTCACATTCGATTAATCCATTAAAAATGAAGTTATTTTTATTATTCCTCATCTCTGCAATCAGTTTCACTTCCATAGAAACAAGTGCCCAGGTGAAAAATATTTGCACCGACAGCGCAGCAGAGCAGGTTTTGCTGGGGTTGTATGACCCTGCCACCTACGTTGCATCTGTGCTGATCAATACGCCTGATACAATAAGCCGGGGAATAAATGACAGAGTTTCACCTGATTCATTACATACCTATATTAAGGCATTAAGTACTTTCCGCACACGTAACAGTGCATCAGATACGGTATCTGCGGCCTATGGAATAGGTGCTGCCCGCAGGTGGGTATTTAATAAATTTCAGCAATTCAGCGCCCAAAACGAGCACAGGCTGATACCATCTTACTTACAGTTTGACACTGCAATGTGCGGAGTATTACAACACCGCAATATTTTTGCCGTACTTCCGGGAGTAGATACATCAGATAAATCTATAATTATCATTGAAGGACACATTGATAGCCGTTGTGCGGGATTGTGTGATATTTCGTGCAATGCGCAGGGAATAGAAGATAATGGCAGCGGAACTTCCCTTGTATTGGAACTGGCAAGGGTAATGAGCGCCTATAGCTATAACCACACAATAGTATTTCTCATCACCATTGGTGAAGAGCAGGGACTATTTGGCGCCTATGCATTTGCAAATTATGCAAAAGCTCATGGCATTAAAATAAAAGCGGTACTTAACAACGATATTATAGGGGGTATTATATGCGGTCATACCTCTTCAGCCCCCGGTTGCCCCGGCTATGAAAATATAGACAGTACACATGTTCGCCTTTTCTCCAATGGCGGGTTCAACTCATTCCACAAAGGACTTTCGAGGTACATAAAGCTGGAATATAAAGAACGAATCCTTCCTTTTGCCAATGTACCTATGGGAATAAATATTATGACCCCTGAAGACAGATCAGGCAGAGGCGGTGACCACATTCCGTTTCGCCAGTTGAATTATACAGCTATGCGTTTTACATCCCAAAATGAAGCAGGAGACGCGAATATAACAGGGTCTTATACAGATCGCCAGCATACTTCATCTGATAGTATAGGTTTAGATATTAATAGCGATGGTATCATAGATACATACTGGGTTAATTTTAACTACCTCGCCCGTAATGCAGTGATCAACGGTAATGCAGCCGGCATGATCGGCATTTGTCCTCCATCGCCTGATTTCACGCTTTCTACCGTACCAGGTTTATTGATTATTAATATTACCCAACATCCTCAATTTTTAAATTATAAAGTAGGTGTACGCACCACAACAAACGACTGGGATACAGTTTATACATTTACCGGGGCAGCAGAAGCCGCCCTTGAAGTTCCTCCGGGGAACTATATCGTGAGTGTAGCATCAATAGATGCAAGTGGTGTGGAAAGTTTATTTTCAAGAGAACTAATGGGAGCCGTACTGCCTACCAATGGGATTATGACCATAACCGGTGCTGCGCCCGAAGTTCACCTCTTACAAAACCAGCCCAACCCCTCTGATGAAGCTACTATGATCTCTGTGCTGGTGAATGATAATATCCATTACAAAGAAGCCTTTATTTCTATCCGGGACCTTAATGGTAAAGAAGTGAGCCGCTCTAATATTACATTAACCAAAGGGGTAAATGAGATTACCTATGATCATGGTTATAACATGAGTGGAACATACATGTACACTTTGATCATTGACGGGAAACCAATTGAGACGAAGAGGATGGTGTTTACTAACTAAGAGAATTCACAGGGGATTTCCCCAGTTCCTGTGAATTGGTAATATTCACTTTAATAGAAATCTTATTCCCCTCACTACATCTTTGCCGGTGTGTAATAGGTATAGGTTGATTCAACAATCTGAACAAGTGTACGCTTGCCTTCTTGCAGCCTGAAGCACTTAAACACGGTTATGTTACCAGCAACGTCAAATTCATATTCATAAGCAGCATTCCAGGCGGTTTCGTCAATCGTGCCATCTGGTTTATAAGTTAAGGTTTCTGTTACATTATCCTTGTCGTCGTATTTGTATAAGGTCTTTGAAGCCGGGGCAACTTCTTTATTAAAATCATTCCGTTCAATACACCTGTTTTTATCATCCCATTTTAAGGTGTACTTTATAGCATGTGTGGAATCGTGAGAACGATAGGTTGCACCTTCCGATTTATTCCCGTTATCATCATACAGGTAGGTTCTTTTGTTTAATAGTCTTCCATCTGCCGACCTCATACAAAACTCCACCTGATTACCCTCATGATCGTATACGTAGCTCTCAATGTAAGTGATTATGCCATCCGACCCATAATGTATTTCCTCCACCTGCCTGCCTTTTTTATCATATTCGTATATTGCTTTAGCAGATTTGTAGGGATCAACATCTGTCTCGTCTTTTTCGATCATTCTTCCCTGCTTATATTTGAAGGTACTCCTTGAGTCAATTGTGGTATATCCGTTAAGTTTACAATTCCATTCTTCATACTTTGACCCATTATATTTATAGGTACAAAATAAGGAATAAGTTCCTTCTGGTTTATTGGTTTTTTGTTCCAGCAAACGCCCTGATGAGTCATAAAGAATATAACCCGAATCGTCTATTACTCTAAAAACCGCACTGCCATTACCTGCAATCTTAATATCCTTAAAAGTAACCGACTTAACAGCGCCTTGCAGGTAATTCTCAGATGCAGTAAGTGGTATCTGCATATAATTATGCTGATCGAAAATTTTTCCGTTCTTCATAATCCTGTCCACGGGGTACCGGCCCATTTGCGCTTCTGAAACCACGGGAGCAATAGTACTGACCAAAAAAACCGATAATAAAATTGCAATGCTTTTCTGCATAAACAGGCTGTAATAGAAACATAAAAATAAGAATAAAATCCAGTATTAATTTCGCTATCAGCAACCGGACTAACTATGAGTTAGTTTCCATACATTAACTATTTTTAAAAAGATTCATTTGCCTATGACCAGTGACTTGCGCCCATAAACATTTCCTCAACCTATCAGCCTATCCTTCGTCCGCCATAGCTTTTTTGTCAACTGCCGAGGCTATTAACGAAGGCATGTCAGCGACGGCGGAAACCTATCATCTAATCAACTAATTAACTTATCAACTTATCAACCAATCAACTAACCCTCGCCGTCTTAAACTCACTCGTCGTATGAAACTCTATCTTCGGATTATTCTGCCGTTCGGTATTCAGAAACCACTCGCTCTGTGCCAGGTACACCAGGTTGCCGTCTTTGTCTTCCATTATATTACTCTGCTTAAAGCGCGCAAAGTCTTCAATGGCTTTCTTATCACCCGTTATCCAGCATGCCTTGTAGAAACTAAGCGGCATAAAAGCACACGCCGCGCCATATTCCTGCAGCAGGCGGTACTGTATCACCTCAAACTGCAGTTCACCCACACAACCAATAATTTTTCTGTTGCCCCCATGCTGGGTAAATAGCTGCGCCACACCCTCATCTGTAAGCTGGCTTACACCTTTTTCCAATTGCTTGGTCTTCATGGGGTCTTTGTTCACTAGTTCTTTAAATATCTCCGGTGAAAACGTAGGTATGCCGGTAAACTGCATCACTTCACCTTCTGTCAATGTATCCCCTATTTTAAAAGTACCCGTGTCAAACAGCCCAACAACATCGCCTGGATAAGCCTCTTCTATTATATCCTTCTCCCGAGCCATAAAGGAATATGGATTGCTGAATCTTACGTCCTTACCCAGCCGCGCATGCTTGTAATAAGTGTTCCTCGCAAACCGCCCCGAGCACACCCGCAGAAACGCAATCCTGTCTCTATGCCTTGGATCAAGGTTGGCATGAATCTTAAAGATGAACCCCGAGAATTTTTCTTCACCCGGTTCCACATACCGCTTATCAGTATCCCTGCCCTGCGGCATAGGCGCTATGTTGATGAATGTATCAAGCAATTCCTTTACCCCAAAGTTATTCACCGCACTGCCAAAGAACACCGGCGCTATCTTTGCTGCCAGGTATTGCTTTGTATCCAAAGGACCATAAACGCCTTGCAGCAGTTCTACATCCTCCCTTAGCTGGTTGGCATCACGCTCCCCTATTTTCCGGTCCAGCAGACCGTCGTTTAGATCAAGTATGGGTACTGTATTTTCTTCTGTTGATTTCTGACTGGCAGTAAACAGGTTCAGACTGCTGTCGTAAAGGTTATAGACCCCTTTAAACTCCTTGCCCATATTTATAGGCCACGACAATGGGTGTAAAGAAAGCTTCAGTTCCTTCTCAATCTCATCTACCAGGTCGAACGGGAACTTACCATCCCTGTCCAGCTTGTTCACAAATACAATCACCGGTGTAGCGCGCATACGGCATACCTCCACCAGCTTGCGCGTCTGCTCCTCCACCCCGTTCACACTGTCAATGACAAGTATCACACTGTCCACAGCCGTCAGTGTGCGGTAAGTATCCTCCGCAAAGTCCTTGTGACCTGGCGTATCCAGCAGGTTGATGAGCGTACCATTATACTCAAAACTCATCACCGACGTAGCCACACTGATACCCCTCTGCCGCTCTATCTCCATAAAGTCGCTGGTAGCATGTTTCTTTATCTTGTTGCTCTTCACAGCCCCAGCCACCTGTATAGCCCCGCCAAACAGCAGCAGCTTCTCGGTGAGCGTAGTCTTACCCGCATCCGGGTGACTGATAATGGCAAATGTCCGCCGCTTGGCTATTTCGTTATCGTATTTCATTGTTTAGTCTAAAGTAGGTATTAGAAAGTAAAAAGTAACGGGCTAAGTAAAAACAATCCATCCCGATAACTATCGGGACCTAATCCCTAATTACCAATTCCAAAAAGTGTGCAAAGGTACGGAGAAATGAGGGTTTATTGTATTTGAATTTTTATTGTCCGGGCTTTATTACTGCTATTGGGCTGCGGTGGCGTTGGCACCCGTGTGCGACATATCTTTGAGGAGCTTTTTAAAACAATACCTATATTGCACATAACAATCTTAATTATGACCATGCAATCCGTGAAGGAACTAAAACAGACGAGAATTTGGAAATATTTAAACAAAATAAACCCTGACTATGCTGGACGTTGCGTTAAACTTGTTGCTGGTTTATCGCCCATATTAATCTCGATCTCGGATTTTTTTCCTTTCTATCATGTTGTTCGTGATGTTCGGCAAAGCCGGCATCGCGAAATGAAAATAAAATTCCGTCTGCGACGGCATTCAATGCTATGCAGCCGATGACCTTTGCTTCTCCCTACCCATCTACCTTCTTAAAAAAATCCGACAAAGAAATCTCAAAATACTGACAGAGTCGCGAGAGTTTGCTAACCGAGATATTTACTTTCGCTGTTTCAATACGTGCAACATTAATATCCGTATCGTTGTAAAGTGCATCCTGAGAAATGCCGCTTTCTTCTCTTAGTTTTTTCAACCCAAGAGCAATTTTTCTCAACAATATTTCATCGCGTATCTGGCCCATTTTCTGTGGTACCAAAGTCGCAATTGTATTTTACTTTATCGCTGACGAATATGTCAGCATTTTCAATATCTTTGCTTCCCAATCACCACACCATGGAACAAACCACACACGGCCATCCGTATTTAATTAGCGAATCGCTCAAAGAAAAGATACTACAGTTCATACAATATACACAGCCCGCACGCTTCAGCCGCAACCTCCGTAGCCTGCTTATCTGGTACCTCATTTACGAAGATGATGCACCGTCCGTTGACCTCAACTAGCTTGCCACAGACCTCGCCCTTTTATTCGATCTGCTCGATACCGCAGAGGAATACGCCCGCAACTTACGTTGTTAATAATGTTTGGCAAAGCTGTGCGAACTGTAAATAAATCTGTGGATGTTACAAAAGCACGAGAACACTAAATCAGCATATTCACGACTAATCTCTGGTTCAGACAAACACTTTGCCCGCAGTCTTCCAAAAAATGAATGCCAGACCTGCTACGCAAAAACCATCACTTCACTTTCAGCACGGGCAGTGGGAATTTCTATACCTTACGCTTTTAACCCTTCAATATGAAACTGGGTAGCCTCATACATATTTTCTTCCACTTCTTTTTTTTGTTCTTCCCGTTGCTATACATCCATCCAAATCCGGGCTGTAGGCACTGAAACCTGTTTCAGTTTCTTCTATGATCACCAAAAATTTATTCATGGCCTTTTTTACATTTGTGCTTGTTTTAAAATACTGGCTAATGTTCCTTTCGCGATATCATCAAAGATAGGAAAAACAATAACGACTACTGTTGTGGTTTATCAATTTCAAAATGGCCGAGCATTGAGCGTTATTCCAGATGTTCCCCAGACCCGATCAGCGAAATCAATTAAACCAGCTTAAATCAGCGGTTCTGACAAGCGCGTTGTTCCTGATGTTAAGGAACTACGGCGATGTCCACGTTTCCGAGTCTGCTCCCATATGGACAACCCCACCAGGATCCATGTAACTGTGCCCCCAGTTTACTACTATACCGTGTGTGTATCTGTTATAAGTTATGGTAAAATGGTCGCCGCCGCCGGGAATCGCTACAGCAGCATAAGTTATTATCGTGTCTGTGGCTGCTGAGCATTTGAATTCAGTTGTTTCGAAATAAACAAGGGCATCGCTGACGTAAGTAATACTCAACGTTGTATCATAGTGTTTGGAGTACGAACCATGCGAAGGATCATTGCCTGACTCTGTAGAATGAAAAAGGTGCGGCCCGCACATATCCTTCGTGTAGGGCGAGCTTACCGGAATTACGGGGCCCGGATTGCTGCTATGTTTGCAGGAAAGGAACAAGCTTACGGCAATTGCTGCAAATGCAATTAGTAAAAAGTTTCTTTTCATAATACATGGTTTTATATAACTTGGTCGCCAATACGGAAAATTAATAAAAATAAACCTTAACATAGTAGGAACCCGCCTATTTCAGTTTTTTTTCACAAGCTTTATCGTTTGTAAGCAACAGCCGGAAGTTTCAGCGGCAAGGGGTTGTTTAGCACCCATTTCACTCCGAATCCAGCCATTCGTGCGGTATCGCATAACCTTTATTTTATTGCCTTAACGGTCCTTTCTAATTCCTCCGGCTCAGAAACAGACAGAGGTCTTCCCTGCTTTACATATTCAACAAAAGCGTCCGCCATCAACTTGAAATCCACATCCCAGTTAATTCCCCCATTACCTTCCAGCTCATTTGCAATTCGTCCGGCAAGCCGGATCACTTCTCCCTGTAGAGTTGTTGCAGTACCACTTGAAGTGCAACATTGATAACCAATAAAAATGTGTGCAACAATATTTTTATATCCGGCATGCAATTTTCCTCAGTGCTGATGTCTTGCCTGAAACCTGTTCATCGCTCAAATAATTTAAGGGCGTGCCCTTGCGGCCGCCCACCTCGCGCCGGACAATCCCGCAGTGCTACACAAACGAAAATCAGATACTATTACAAGCTGACTCAGTAACACGGGCGATGTGATAACTATCAGTGTATTGGTTAACGCACATCAGTCACCCTGCAGTCCCGTGTCTCTACTTTTGTTGTTGCTGAGTTCAGTAATAAAACAGGGTTATGAAGAAAACGATCATGCATTTGTTTACCTACCTGGCTGTGTTGCTGTCATCCCCGTTCAGAACTGTTTCTGCAGACCAGCTTCGAACCCATAAAGCAGGGACATCAAACAGCAATACAGATGTTGACAGCTTTATAAAAGGCGTTTATAATCAAATTGATTTCGGCACTCATGCACGCCTGTCTTACGAGGTATTTAGCAAGGCATACATAGGTTACATTAACCTGCGCAATGCGGGCAAGCTGGATGGGAAAGAGATCATCTCAATTTGTGACTTCAGCCTTTCGTCTTCACAGAACAGGCTATGGATCATAGACCTGCAAAATATGAAGGTACTGTTCAACACCTGGGTGGCCCATGGTCAGGGCTCAGGTACAGAGTATGCCACGTCATTTTCTAATACCAACAGTTCACATCAAAGTAGTCTCGGTTTTTATGTTACCGGAACAACCTACAATGGAATACATGGCACATCGCTCCGACTGTTTGGCATGGACGAAGGCTATAACGATGCCGCTTTCGACCGCGATATAGTAGTACATGGTGCAGACTATGTGAGCGAAAAATTCATAAAAGAGAGAGAATACCTGGGCCGTAGCTGGGGTTGCCCGGCTGTTCCTTCAAATTTATCGCTGCCTATTATCAACACCATTAAGGATGGCACCTGTTTATTTATTTATTACCCTGAGAAAAATTACCTGCTGGCATCCAATTGGCTAAACAAAAAAATGTCCGTCATGCCGGGCAGCAATATATCATAGGCTATACACCGAAATCACCGTATAGTGTAGTTTCACCAAAAGAATAATGAGGGCAGTAGCCTTCTTCCGCCAGGCAGCCTGTCCGTCATCAAATTAATGTGTTTGTAGTATTTCACAAATATCAGCCTGTATAAACTGTCCATTCTGAAACTTAATATTTACTTATAATGAGGAAATAAATTCAGGCTGATAAGTATCACTTCAAGCTTTGATTAGCATCATTTAGCTGTGGTATCAATAGCTCTAAATTTGCCCTCCTAAACAGTTAATTCGTGATATGGATCCTCATCTTATTGCTTATCCTGTCAATAGTATTCAGCTACTTTCTGTTTGCACCCTTTTTCCTTGAAATTGACAGCAGCAGCGGGCTATACGGAATTCGCTTTCACCGCCTGGCAACTGCAAGATTATTATTCACGCCTAGTTCTATAATAATTGATATACGGATAGCTGGATGGAGTAAACAATTTGACCCTTTCGAAGATGAGCATAAAAAAGATAATCCACGTCCGGTAAAAAAGAAAAAGAATAGAATGAATTTTTCTTTCAACCTGCTTATGGAATTAATAAGAAGTTTTAAAATAAATAAATGTTATGTCACTATTGATTCAGGCAACATGCAGATGAATGGGATTCTTTACCCCGGATTTTATTGGCTTAGCAGGCAGACTTGCAAAACCATAAACATAAATTTCCAGGATAAAAACATATTCATACTTGAAATTGAAAACAATTTCGCACGAATAATAAAGACTTTTATTTTTCATCTATTCATCAATAAAAAAAAATATGGACAACTTAAATGATCTACTTGGCAAACTGTCCGAGTTTTTGAAATCAGAAGTAAAGACTGAAACTATTATTGGCCAGCAATTTCAACTGGGCGTATTTACATGCGTACCTGTAATGTCTGTAGGCCTTGGCTTTGGAGGCGGCGGTGGTGAAGGCAAAGGAAATGCCAAAGCAACCGCTGAAGGCGAAGGTACCGGCGCGGCTGCAGGTGCGGGCATCGGCATGGGGCCGGTAGGATTCCTGGTAACAAACGGAAATGATATTCAATTTATTTCTACACGCTCATCCAAAGGGCTGAACTCCCTGTTCGAAAAAGCTCCTGATCTGATTGAAAAACTAATGGAAAAAAGCAGGGAGAAAGCGACTGCAACCGCGTAAACGTAGAGTTGCATATCGTGAACAAACCCTGCAGGCCTGGCCTGCAGGGTTTGTTCAGTCATTTCAGACTCAGATCGGCTTGCTGAATATATACATATACACTGGCAAATCAATAGAGTTCTTATCATAAGCTACAATGGTAAGACAGTACTCAGATGGATCACTGAACGTGGCGGGAAACCCGGACATTATCCAGTCAAAATAATACAGCTTGCCACCAATGGCTTCTTCACCCAAAACGTGAGTTTTAGGTGCAATCTGATCACCGTGACTTACCTTAAAATACCAGTCCGATGGTTTTGCTGCAGTTACTGTCGCTACCACTATTTTCTTACCAGGGTAGCAAACATTATAGTACATCAGGTTACCGGGATGAACACGCTTAAAATCTGGCAAAAAACTCTTTTCCAGCATCATGCCCTTATCGGTATATGTTTTGATGAGTTTATTGAGCACTTCATCCGGCACCTTCTGCGCGCTTACAACCACCGGGATCAATAACCAAAATACAGCAAGAAATTGTAAATGTCTCATAAATTCGTTTTTAAATATTAATACTACCAAATGAACTGTGAAAAAGAAAACAGTTTGCGTTACGGGCTAAATGTACCAACAATAACAACAGACAATATACCGCAAGTGTGGTATATTGTCATAAATAGCATTCGATACCTGGCATGCCTAATTACTATTTGTCAAAAAGCAGCGTCACGGGTCATTTTGTCCCTTATTATAACTACAATCCGAATTCCCAATTACAATATCCAAATTACCGGTCTGAACTTATGCACATTATGTGGATACTTAAATAGCAATCGTATATGAACTTAAGGTTAAATTTGAATAAAATTATCTTTACTTATGTCACTAACTACCCTGAAAGATGACCTTTTGCATGAATTCAGAGAAGAAAGGATAATGATCAATGAGCAGATAGAACTGCTCGACCCTCTTGCCACTTCATTGCGCAAACCTGCGGCCCAGCGGCTGCTGAGCAGCAGTACTTTAATTATTTCTGAAGTTACCTGCTATATTATCAGCCTTGGCGGTATTGCTTTCATTGGATTTATGCATAAAATATTCCCGTTTGTAGTATTAAATGATGTGTTTTACGATGCCGAAACAAGATCAAAAGCGGGCACTTCAAATCTGTTATTCCTTATTTTAGCTATCTACGGCCTGGTGCTTATTGGCATAATTCTGATGTTCATTATTGGTAGAATGGCCCGTGAAGTACGCCTAAAAAATGATATCCTAAACCTTGCTGGAAAAGACATAAAAACCATTGTAGGTCAGCACCTGGAGCGCAAAGCCGCCCTCGATACTATAGAACAACGGCATATGCTGGGCCTTTCAGGTGTTAGCACACAGCCTGCCAAACCCAGTACAATAGAAACACCAACAGCCGCCTTCAGGAGGAGCGGACTAGGTGGTATTAACCAAATCCCCAACCCTGGTTTTGAGTAAGGAACAACAACCTTCCATATCCGCTTCATGTTATTATACTGCAAACGGGATAGAATAGTGCATTAACGAAACATGGATTTTGCGAGCTTGACAAATACATAATGTGTTTATTAGCAAACAATTATTACTCGTTTCTTTGCGCCTCTGCGCCTTTGCGTGAACCATTTTCTTGCACTGATTTATGCCGCGCGAAGTATATCTTTGTGGCTTAACGATGCACAGTATTTGTGAACCTCTTTAAACTTGTTAAGAACAAATGAATTTATTCGATAAAATCCAGGCTACTGCAGCTTTTATCCGGGAAAAGGTAACAGGCAATCCTAAGATAGGTATTATATTAGGTAGTGGCCTTGGCGGCCTTATAGACCTGGTAGATATAGAAACGGAAATCCTTTATGAAGACATACCGAATTTCCCGGTTTCAACAGTAAAAGGACATAGCGGGCACTTTGTTTCCGGAAAATTAAGCGGTGTTGATGTAATCCTCATGTCCGGGCGGTTCCACTATTATGAAGGCTATGGCATGGAAGTAGTGACCTTCCCGGTAAGGGTTATGAAGGCCCTGGGGGTAGAGACACTCATATTATCAAATGCTGCAGGAGGCACCAACCCCGGGTTTGCTATAGGCGACCTGATGATACTCAAAGATCATATCAACCTGTTCCCTGAGCATCCGCTTCGCGGGCCAAATGATGACCGCCTTGGTACAAGATTTCCTGATATGGGTCAAACCTATGACCACCAGCTTATTGAAGTGGCAAAATCCATAGCGGCAGAAAAAGGAATAATTGTCAGATCAGGTATATATATCGGCTTACAAGGGCCCACATTCGAAACGCCTGCCGAATACAGGTGGCTGCATACAATAGGGGGCGATGCGGTTGGTATGAGTACCGTGCCCGAGGCAATAGTCGCAAGGCATGGCGGCATGAAGGTATTTGCATTAAGTGTGATCACGGATATTGGAATAAGTGATGAACCTGTTTTTATCACTCATGAGGAAGTGCTGGAAGCCGCAAACCTGGCTGCTCCAAAAATGGCCTCCCTTGTGGCTGCTTTAGTAACAAGGATATAAAAAGACTGTTTTTATTTCACAACATTTTTACAGCTAACACTACTAACTTTACACCTTGCCGGCAGGCAATTACAGTTTCAACAAATAAATGAATTTTGTTATTGAAATATAAGCTGAAACAAGGAACGATAAATAAACTACTAATACTCTGCCTGGCAGGCTGCAGCAGTATTTCCTATGCACAGACTAATCCGGGCACTATACCCGGAGCCAATCAAAAGGATACCAGCCAGAGTAAAACAAATACCGGGAAATGGAAGGAGGAGGAAGCAAGGGTTACCTATGAGCGAATTAATTCAAAACGGGTTTATTATCCTGATACTGCCTTACATAATTTCCAGCAGAATCACTTTACAGTACCCTGGTACCGCGATCTCGGCAACCTGGGCAGTCCTGCCGGCAACCTGCTCTTTACACCTGAAGAAAGAATCGGGCCAACGCTTGGTTATCATGTTTATGATATCTACCGTTATAAAATAGACAGCCTTAATTATTACAACACTAACCGGCCTTACTCAATATTCAACTACCAGCTTGGTTCTAAACTGGAACAAACGGCCGGTATTATGCACGCACAGAATATTAAACCAAACTGGAATTTTGCAGCCGAATATCATAAAACCAATTCACCCGGATTTTATAAAACACAACGAAACAACAACGACAACGCATATCTTACCACCAATTATAAAAGCCTCGACAAACACTATACCCTCTTCCTTGGAATGGTATATAATAAGGAACAGCATGACGAAAATGGTGGCAATGTGGATCAAAACCAGTTATCTGACCCATACTATTCAGACCGGAAAACACTCGATGCAGCCTACCAAAGCAGCGGGTACAGCCTTACAAGGTCAACGGTAGCAAATTCATTGAGAGAGTTTAACTTATCATTAAATCATAGTTACACATGGGGCATAACAGACACCTCTTACAATAAGGATTCCACACAATATACTTTCCGGCTGGTGCCGCGTTTCAGCATCACACACCAGATGCAGGTGGGCACCGAAAAGCATACCTATAAAGACCTGGCTCCTGATTCCATGCGCTACTTCAACCTGTTTAACTATAGTTTCGCAAATAAAGGTGACGGTTACTATGTCCCCTACGGCGATTCTGTTTTTACCCAGCAGAAATGGTTCTGGATAGATAACAGAATATTGCTCAATGGTTTCCTTGGTAAAGCTGACAACCCTTTAAGTTTTAATATTGGCATTGGCAACCGATACGACCAGTTTATTTCAAAACCTGTCTCCAACCTTATTGCTGACAGCCTGCCTAAACTTTATTATTCCTCCGGTCTTGACAGGAGCAGTGTTGTAAGCAATTACCTGGTGGGTGAGGTAAAAAAAGAAGCCTTAAAACCCGGTGAATGGGCATATGGCATAAATACAAAGTTTTTCATAACGGGTGAAGATGCAGGTAACCTTGTGCTGAACGCCGCATTGGGTAAACAACTGAAAAAAGACCTCGGCAGTTTCTATGCAGGTTTTAAACAAGAGGTGAACAGCGCACCCTATAGCTTTACAAATTATGAAAATCTGTACACAAAGAATTTTTACCATTTCAATAAAGAAAGTGTCACAGGTGTTTATGCTACGCTTGAAAGCCCTAAACTGCGCCTTTCAGGAGGCATCAAAAACTATATCATTGGCAACTACATCTATGTCAACGAAAAAGAAACACCTGATCAGTATTCAGGCACCTTCAATGTAACCCAGGTATGGATCCGCAAAGTCTTCAGAGCAGGCTATCTCTTCCTGGATAATGAAATTGTGTACCAGCAGTTAACCGGTAACGCACCAGTAAATGTGCCCGCAATTATGGGCAGACACCAGCTAAGTATAGAGAAAGCGCTTTTCAGACAAAGGCTAAAAATAGCCTCGGGTATTGAAGTGCGTTACAATACCGCCTACCATCCGGCAGGTTATGATGCGGTGCTGAATAAATTCTTCTATCAGAATACAACAACTGTTGGTAACATACCCGAAGCCTCTGTATTCTTTAATTTCCGTATCAAACGTTTCCGGGCATTTGTTATGGGCGATAACCTGCAGCAAATATTTACCCGGAATACGATCCTCTATACAGCTTCACCATCATTGGATTTTGGCGGGAAAGCCTCCTCCTATATCCCCGTATATGCCGCGCCTGATGTGCTGATAAGGTTTGGTTTTACCTGGGTGATGGTGAATTAACCGATGGTATCCTAAGTGATAATTTTGCTGTAAAGAATATTCACTATCATTTTCAGCAAATCTTATTGCTTTGCGAATCTTTGCCTGTGCTCTGAGCGGCCTTTGCAGTTAAACTCTTGTGCCGGATTGTATTTACCTGCCTGTATTTAGAGTCTCGTCATTGGGCTAAAAATCCAAAAGCCCCCTTTGCAAGGGACTTCTGAATTTTTCATTCTTCATTCAAAAATCATAGTTTCTCAAACCTCAGGGTCTTCACTCCGTTCTCCCCTCTCAGGGTCAGGTAGTAGATACCTGCAGGCAGTGAGCGAACATCCAACCGGGTAATGCCGGAATTGATCTGCTGTTTGCTGATGAGTTGTCCCATCGTGTTGGTAATCGTCATACTGTTATAGAGGCCGGCGTCTGATTTAATGTTCAGTTCATCATTTACAGGGTTAGGATATACTTCAACTAATGAATTAATGATGCGCTTAACATTTGTAGTAATTGGCGCGATCTTGTTTTCAACATTATTGGTCATTACAACATTGTTAATGTCGAAATAGATGCCTGCTTTGTTATCTATTAATGTACCTGGTGCAAGTGTGGATTTTGCATTGATAGAAAATGAAACCATACCGTCACACAGGCCGTGGTGCGAACTATCCTGCAGGTTGATGCCCGGGAAGTCGAATTTCACGATGTTATGACCGGCATAGGTTAACATTATCATTCTGCATAAAGCCGAGCTTGAGTTGATGTGGATAGTAGAGATATCCAGGTTGTCAGAAAGAGTATCCATTATGTGGATATTATGTGCCACAGCAGTCCCTGTGTTCTCAAAATCCAGTGTGTAATTAAGTGTTGTACCAGGGCCTACAAGACCTTCGGGCTGAACTGATTTATTGTTAGGATCGTATGATGTCCTGATAGTATCTACAGATACTATGATATTGTTGGTAGTATCACATTCGCCTGATGCAGGAACAAGGTACATTCTTGTATTAACAGTATCACCTAAGGTCAATGTACCCACATTGGTAAAGTAAGCGCCTATCCATTGAGGATTAGTAACCGACAAACCGGTAAGGTTATAGGTAATTACATTGCCGGAAACACTATGTGAAGCGCCACCATAAGTCCAGTATAGTGCATATTTAGGACTGAAAGTCAGTTTCAGGGTTGCAGTTGTAGCTGTGCAGGATGAAGAAGTAATCCACATATGGGAGCCTGCACCAGTGAGGCCTGCGCTGAAAAAACCTGAAACAGCATTATCAAGACATACAGAAGGATTGCATGTGAAGCCAATGGTAGTGCCATAACTGCCCGTTGTTCCTGTTATGGTAACTGAAGATGTACCGGTTGTAGGGCAAGTGGGAAGAAAACCATAAGGATTGCTGATCACTTTGAATGTGTAAACAGTTCCTGAAGGCCCGGAAGCGATGCAATAAGCATAATTAGTTGCGGTAACCGTATCAATAGGTACGCCAGCCGAATCAATCTCTACCCTGCTCGATGTCCAGATGTCCTGATCACCGCCATCCAGGAGGCAATTACTATTTACATCATTATATAGCATAACATAGAGCCAGTAACAAGGTGTCCATGTAAGCGTAGAGGAAGTGGAATCCACAATCAGTAAACCTGAATACAGGTAGGTTGTCGTGGTATAGGTACCGGCAGAACTGTAAAAATGCGAGAATGAATAATAGGCAGTTCCCCCCGACGTAAAGGTCGGAGTGGAAGTTTGCCAGGTTCCATCACCGAAATAAACCCTAACCGAATCGCCCGCCACATAGCCGGATTCCGTCACAGTAGCACTGTCAAATGCATAATAGCAAATCATAGATGGTGTGGACGATACAATGTGTTGCCCCATAGATTTCTGGGTGCTGAATAATACCAATAGTGCGCAAAGGCATAGGTAAATCGTCTTTTTCATATTGTTATTTTTTTTGTTTTTGGATAATTATTTTAAACCTTGCCTTAGTTGACGAGTAAAGAGGGGGAAATGTTAGGATTGGGAGGAGATTTTTCTACGAAAAAAGGTAAAAATTTCTGCAATACATCGGGGTTATTACTTTTTGATGATCAAACGTATTGATTACCAGTTAATTGACTAATAATGAAATGTAAAAAGGTAATAATTTACTTCCAAAAAAGGTAAAAAAAAGGTAAAATATGGTAAATAGCTAATGGGTTGCATCCTGAAATCTGTTTACTTGTTGGTTAGATAATCCTGATTTTTGTTTACTGCCATTATTATCTGACCTGCGTGAACAGCCAGACACATGGGTCTGTCCAGAAGATGCGTGAGTTATATTATATAACTAATATTGTTAATAACATATATTTCATATTTTAAATATTATTTATGTGTAAAAAATAGCGCAATTTTATATGGTACTCCAAAAAATCAGAACGAAAGTAAGGATAATAATTGACATTTCCAATTTTTGTGGATAAATAATTCAAAAATGCAAGAATGGCGCGTTTAGTAATTTCTATGATAGATTGGGCCAAGGTGGTATTGATGCAGTTGCGAGGTGTGCCACACCGGAACGGTGTGGCACACCCAGACCAGCTAATTCTTAATAAACCTGCAAACCTTAACCCCATCCTCCCCTTTCAGGTTGATGTAATAAATACCTGATGGAAGTAACTGTACATTTACTATTGCTTGCGTGCCACTGATAAATTCGGTTTTGACCACCTGCCCCATGATATTGGAAATAGTCAGGGTGTTAAATGAGCCATTACTTTTAATGGTTAATTCATTGCTTACAGGATTTGGATATAAATCTACTTCAGAAGATTTATTCAATAGATCTACCCCAGACGGGAAACCAATAATATTTTCCACCTGGTTGGTCATTACCACCGGGTTGTAGTCAAAATAAATTCCAGCACGGTTGAAAATGGTGGGGCCATTGGGCAGCCCGTTTTTTGCATTTACGGTAAATATCACTGCACCATCACATTGGCCGTGATGTGAACTGTCTAACAGGTTGATATTGGGAAAATCGAATTTTACTATGTTGTGTCCACCCTTATTGAGCACAGCTATATTCATGACGGCAGATGCCATTACAATATCCAGCGATTTCACATCCACATTATCGGATAGCGTATCATATACACTGATATTAAAGGCCGTGTCATTGCCGGTGTTTTCGAAGTTGATAGTGTATTTGAGTTTTGTACCTGCATGGATGCTGCCGGTGGGTGTGACTGACATTTCGTTGGGGTCACAACTCGCACTTACCGTGTCAATTATTATCATTGAATTATTTGACGGATCTGCATCACCTGATGTTGGCGTTACAGCAACGTATGAATGGGTCGTATCTCCTGCTGCAATTCCGGGATTTCCTAATAGCACATAATAAACTTTAGGTTGGGAATTCAGTCCTAAAACTGGGAGATTCCATACAACTGTATTACCTGAAACTGTAGCGGGAGCAGGATAGGAATAGCCAAAATGATATTTTGGACTGAAGTTAAGCGTGACAGTAGCTACCGACGATGATAAACATGAAGGGTTATTTATGTAAATATTTCCCCACTGGTCATTTAATCCGCTAACCGGTATGACCGCATTCACCGTTAAGTCAAAATTAGGTGGTATGGACGCGCACTTTAATCCTAAATACTTAACCTTATAGCTGTTACTAACCGCTTTTACGGTATCATAAATTATCCCACCCGTCGGGTAAGTAAAAGTTAACCCAGGTACCACGGAAATTACCCTGAACGAATACACATCACCAAGTGCGCCGGCCATCGAGTAATATGTGCCAGTTGTTACTGTGAAGGTGTCAATTGGTACACTATTTTTACTTACAGCAAATTTCAGGGGAGTTACAATAAATTTAGGAGAAAGGCTGTCGAAAACACCTGAACCAACTGAGTCCAGAAAACATTTGATTATTAATGTACTACAGTATAAATGCTCATACTGTTGTACTGATGAATCAACCGCTACCAAGCCATTATATAACACATGTTTTAGACTATATTTCCCGGGGAAACTATAATTACTGTTGCAATTTGCATATCCATAACCGAAACCATTTAAAACAGCCGTGGTATTTGAACTGCCATTCCCATAATAAGTTTTGATGCTTAGCCCGGATGTATAAGCATTAGTAGAGATATATACAGATGGATAATTACAATATATTCCAGAATCTATATAATTAGGCCAGTTGTGTCCTGTAATATAATACTGCGCATTAGTAAACGTTGACAATAACATAATTGCACTGATTATTAGTAACAATTTATTTTTCATAACCATTATTTATTAAGTGAAAATCAACTTCCTGTAATAAAAGACGTATCATTAATATAAAATGTTAGTACCAGTAACAGATATATTAAATTTTAACTCAAATCCGGGCGGGCCACACGTCTTACAGGGAACCCAGTGGGTCAGAGATATGATTTCATCGGTAGTTCCCTGGTGGAGGTGAGTTACCAGTGCGAGTTTACAACGCTATCGTCACCGCATGCCCGGTTTTATTCACCGGCGGAATATTGACTACAAACGCTTTGTTGTGCCTCGTAAATTCTTCTTTCGACTTGCGGACCTGCTGAATGAAATCTTTTTCTTCCGGGGTTACGCGCATGTACTTTGTCTTTTTTGCGTCTGTTTTGCGTCCTGCGCCTGCGCGTTTTCCTCCGTGCTTAGCCCTCATTTCACTGATCAATTCATTCATAAGCAACGGAGCCAGTTTCCCTTCTTCTATCAGCCGCAGTTCATTACCAGCCTGAATTATTTCCTTCTCTAATCTTGTACGTTTCATCTCATTTATTTTTAAGAAGTAAGCAATTTTAATAACTCTTTTATGGTCATTGTTTCCCGTTCAGATTTATCGTACATGGTCACGAATACGATCTTATTTTCAACCAGTTTAATGCAGGTAATAACTCTTGCACCTCCTGATTTCCCCTGCCCCTTTGAAGCAATTGCCATACGAACTTTATACAGACCATGCCCCATCGAATCTCCCTGAACCGGCATCAACAAGAGCCGTTCAGTTAGCGCATTAACATCTTCCGGAAGAGAAGGATATTTTTTGCATAGCCGGTCGAATTGCTTTTTAAATACCGGCGTGGCAAATACACTGAATTCTAAATTACGATCATTATTAATTTTTGCCATGCTTTGTGGTTGTCCTATTCATTCATTCTATAGTATACAAAGATAATAAATGATTTTTGAAAACGCAAACATAATCAAGATTCAAAGTAAGTGAATTCAGTTGCCCGGTATTTCCTGACACCAATCATCTTGGTTTTAATTTGCTTTTGCCTTCAATTAGCTTAATTTTGCACCCGAAATAAAAAATAATTGGCTCATGTCTGTTTTAGTAAATAAAAATTCCAAGGTTATAGTTCAGGGTTTTACGGGTACGGAAGGTACTTTTCATGCTACCCAGATGATAGAATACGGTACTAATGTGGTTGGTGGCGTAACACCCGGTAAGGGTGGCACCAAGCATTTAGACAAACCGGTATTCAATACTGTAAAGGATGCGGTAGACGGAACCGGTGGCGATGTATCCATCATTTTCGTTCCGCCGGCTTTTGCAGCCGATGCAATTATGGAAGCTGCCGATGCCGGCATTAAAGTGATCATTTGTATCACCGAAGGCATACCTATACAGGATATGGTGAAAGCCCGTGAATATATAAGAAGCAGGAACTGCAGGCTGGTGGGCCCCAACTGCCCCGGAGTTATCACTGCAGGAGAGGCGAAGGTGGGTATTATGCCAGGGTTTGTGTTTATACCGGGCCGCATAGGTGTAATTTCAAAATCAGGAACGCTTACGTACGAAGCTGCCGACCAGGTGGTAAAAGCAGGCCTTGGTATCTCTACCGCAATAGGCATTGGTGGCGATCCAATCATTGGCACGTCTACCAAAGAAGCAGTGGAAATGATGATGAATGACGATGAGACAGACGGCATAATAATGATAGGTGAAATAGGCGGCAATATGGAAGCAGAAGCTGCCTACTGGCTGAAGGACAATATGCGCAAACCGGTAGTAGGATTCATAGCCGGACAAACAGCTCCTGCAGGCCGCCGTATGGGCCATGCAGGTGCAATCATTGGCGGCGCCGATGATACAGCAGCAGCAAAAATGAAGATCATGCGCGAATGCGGCATTCATGTAGTTGAAAGTCCCGCCAACATTGGCAAGACGATGGCCGAAGTGCTTGCGGTTACAGCGTGATGATTCTGTGCTTCACGCAGTATAGATTAGGGAAAAAGAAGTTCACGCAAAGGCGCAATTAATTATTTGATAGTAAACACCATGTTGCGTTTTTAAGCTCGCAAATCCCGTAACAATGCAGGTGCTGACTTGCCCCTTTCAGGTTTTGCATTACGAAAAGTTAAAGTGATATTTGAATCCCCTGCACAAAAGCAGGGGATTTTTAAGTTCTTAGAAAGAGATTTTTATATGCTGTATGCCCATGTAACAGGCAGATGCAGTCAGCCTGCGGCAGGTTCGCGGAGCCTGTTGGCATTATTATTGAGTAACCAATATCAGCGCATGTAATAACGGCGGTCAGGAGCAATTAACATTGTTTTGGGGAATTTTGGAGCGCATATTGATTTGATTAATGGTATCAACTTAAAAAATCACAAAACAAGAATTATGAAACGAGTAACCAAAGAGGAGTCTTGCACACAGCAGCGTGAAGATCCTGAAGTTCAGCCAGATTCTGTCTCCGCAGCGAGTTCCACGCTGCCATTAGAAAGACATTATTTTCAAGTGAAAAAGACGTTCAACAGGTTAATCAGTGTTACGCTATTAAGCCTGTTCCTTATTTCCTTCAATGGCCCAAAGGCCAAAGCACAGGATGTTTCGGTTTCCTTCCAGACATTCTACGATGAATTATCTCCTTACGGACAATGGGTGGATGACCCGCAGTATGGCAACGTTTGGGTACCGAATGAAGAAAGTGATTTCCGGCCCTATGGTACGCGCGGACATTGGGTAATGACCGATTACGGAAATACCTGGGTATCCGATGATCCATGGGGCTGGGCTTGCTACCACTACGGCCGCTGGACTTATGACCCTTATTATGGCTGGGTTTGGATACCAGGTTATGAATGGGCTCCTGCATGGGTAAGCTGGCGTTATGGCGGTGGCTATAGCGGATGGGCGCCACTTGGTCCTGGTATAGGCATCGGAGTTGCTTATAATTGCCCGGAAAGCTGGTGGATATTTGTCGCCCCTCAATATATGTATGAAAACGAGCCCATCCATCACTGGAGAGGACCGTCTTATAATGGCGAATATATACACCACACTTCTTTTGTCAATAATAATTTCGTTGATAACAGGACGCATGTCCGTTATAACTTTGGCCCAAGGGCTGATGTCGTTGAGCGCGATACTCACCAGCGGGTACAGGTATATAGCGTCACACATAATACCAGGCCCGGAGCACCGGCTATAAGTGGTAACCAGGTAAGCATGTACCGTCCTAATATAGACCGTGGCACAAGTGCACATTCAAAGCCTGCTAATGTGGTTAATTCAACCCGTGCTATAAACAACAGGCCACAACCGGCAACGAATGTCAGCCCGGGCAGGCAGACCCAATTCAGGCAGGAAATTCAAAGGCAAAACCCTGCTGTTCAACCAGGACAAAGGCCGGGTAATAATCAACCCGGTAACAGGCCTCAGCCTCAGCCTCAGCAGCAACCTCAACAACAGCCTCAAAGGCCGCAGCCTCAGCAACAACCTGGAAACAGACCACAGCCTCAGCAGCAACCACAACAACAGCCTCAAAGGCCGCAGCCTCAGCAACAACCTGGCAACAGGCCTCAACCTCAGCAGCAGCCGCAACAACAACCTCAAAGGCCACAGCCTCAGCAACAACCTCAAAGGCCGCAACCACAGCAACAGCCTCAACAACAACCTCAAAGGCCACAGCCTCAGCAGCAGCCTCAGCAGCAGCCGCAACAACAGCCTCAAAGGCCACAGCCTCAGCAGCAGCCTCAACGGCCACAACCTCAGCAGCAGCCACAAAGGCCGCAGCCTCAGCAGCAGCCTCAAAGACCACAGCCTCAGCAGCAGCCACAAAGGCCGCAGCCTCAGCAGCAGCCTCAAAGGCCTCAGCCTCAGCAGCAGCCTCAAAGGCCTCAGCCTCAGCAGCAACCCCAAAGGCCACAGCCTCAGCAGCAGCCTCAACGGCAGGCACCTGCTCCGCAACGGCAAGCACCCGCTCCGCAGCAACAGCGTGAACAAAGAAGATGATTATCAGCCATGATTAAAATACAAACACCCCGGAGTTACGGGGTGTTTGCATTTTAACTGATTTGTTAGGTCAGGTTTGTATTTTATTGGAATACTACCTTTCGCACATACTTTCTGCCATCAATTATCATCCGCACAAAGTATACACCTTTTGGATTACTGAGCGTATGAATAGTTGTTGAATTACTCCATTGAGCAGCTACAACTGTTGTTTCAAAAACACTTCTGCCTGCGGCATCTGTGATACTGATGTACATTGGTGTACCGGCATCAGCTTTCCATCCTATCGTAAAGCTGCCGTCGTGGGAAGGGTTAGGGAAAAGATCAACTATTGAATTTCCATCTACCCACTCTATGGTTCGTTCAGGTAATACCAGTGTGGTTCCATCTTCCATTACAGCCGTAAGGCGGTAATGAATCAGCGTGCCTTTTGGTAAACTTCCGCCGGGCTGGTCTATGAAAGAATATGCCTGGCCATATTTGTGGAAAGAAGGCACATTGCCAATACTGAAATAAGGACTGCTGCCATTAGACCGCTCCAGTTTGTAACTGCCAACAAAGCCATCGAGGTAAGAGGTCCAGTCGAGTAATACATCCTGGTGATTCACCATTTTCGCATCAAATGTTATTTGTGTTGTTGCAGAATCTCCAAAGTCTACCCTTCTTACCGGAGAATAATATAACTGATCGCTACCGGTCATAGTCCATTGCAACCTGTAAAAGAAAATGGGATATTTCGGGAAATTAACCGGGTCATTTACCGAATAATTGGCTACCGGAGTATGATTTGCAGGTACAGCCTTAACATCAGCGAAATGTATGCCATCCACCGACCATTGCGGGGTATAAATATTTACGGCTGTATCAATCAGTGAATGCCATGAAATAGTTACCGCTGAACCATTCCGGCAGGCAATAAAATCAAGATAGCCAATACCTGCAGGGAATGTGCCTGTGGGCCCGCCATTATTAAACCAGCATTCAGACAATGGTTTTGCCTTGAACTCTGCATAATAGCCATTATCACAGGGCACCCATTTTACAGTTTTGTAAGGATGATAAATAAATACCCCTCCGGTGTCATCGGCCAGGGTGCTGTTCTCCAGTCTTTTGGTATTGACGTTCGAAAATTGTGTAACTCCAAGTGAATAAGCATCCGCTACAGGCGTGCAGGAAAAGCAGGTAGTATCACCCAAAACCTTCAACAAGTCACTTTCCGTAAGGAATAAACGAACCCCGATACTATCGGCCGGAGCCTGTGGCGCCCCAAGCAGATAACTCCGGGAGAATGTATACTGAGTTGCATCAGGATTGCTTAGTGTATCATGATGGTATAACGATACGCCAAGGTTGGCAATGCTTTGATTTTGTGGTTCTACCGAAGCCAGCAACTGGTTAGCCTGTAAATAATTTACCCATTGGTTACCACTTACATCCTGCCCGGCAACTGCTGTTACATCGGAAGGACAGATTGCATTCGCCCTGTCAAACACATGAATATCATCAATTGCCAGTCCTTCAAAAGTCACCCCGGGATCTGCATTAAGAACAAACCGGAAATGCGTAGTCTGCCCCGGACCAGGCTGCGGTAAAGGGATTGATGCAACGTGCCACCTGGTAAATCCTTCCTGGTTCCAGATATCGAAGGTGGGATCATACCAGTTGGTACCCTGCCCTGCCGAACCAAGTTTAGACCATGTTTGTCCGTCAAATGAAATTTCCACAAACGCAGCATCACACAAGGTGTTTCCGCAATTCTCTATATCTGATGCCATACTGAAACTCAGCATTGGGTTGGCCAACTGCGAAATATCAAAACAGGGTGAATAAAGGAAGGAACGCTCCAGGTTATTGTAATGGCCGGTAAGATTCGTTTTCCATGCCCTGACGCCACTCGCGGCTTTATTGATTAGTTGAGAAGCAGGCGTTCCGAATTGCCATGAATTTTTAAACCCATCGCTGAAATATCCGCCATCTCCCTGCTCAAAATTCTCGAGGTACGGGAAAGCTGAAATGATCTGGCTGTTCCTGAAATGATAATTTAAAATACTGTCATTGCCTTTATAATTATCCCCTGCCTCGCTCAGCCATACATTAATGTTATGTGTTGATGCTGTTGATACATCCACCTGGTGAGCAAAAGTAAAATTGGTAGTTGCCTTTGCCCTGATAGAATCAATTGTCCCGGAATATGTTGGGCCGCCATCCTCATTATAAAACATTTGTACATTGTATAGCGTATAGTTAACCCCGTTATGTACCTGCACGGTAAACGGCTGAGGAGATGATAATCCGCAATTGGCGGGCAATGGCGAAACCACACCGGCTAATGCCGCATCATTTGCTACCGTGTACATTTTTACGTTATCAAACGTCATCCCGTTTCCGTAATTGACGGTTGCAATAAGTGAAGTATCACTCTGCCCAAACGATAACTGGAAGGAAGAAGAGAAATTTTTATGGCTCAGCCTGCATGCGTCCGTCAATGATAATGACTTCACCGGGGTAATCGTACCGGGATACACGGAAAGGTCATAAGTATAAAGACCTTTCCATGCTGCCGTATCAACACCTCTTACCGAAACGAGATTGCCATCAGTGGATGCGGGCCAGCCATGAAGGTAATAATCAAAATCAAGGCGTACCTCGGTGTTTGAGGTGTCGTAATTGGCGAGGTTGAAAGTACCGACAAACGTATTCTTACCAGCCGGCGTTTTATTCTGGTTTTGGTCAAGACTGATAGAACGGTTGCCGGAAATGGTTACCCCGGCACTCACAAAAGAACGCATCCTGCCCGAATTATCGGTATGGAAAAAATCCCAGTGAGCATTGGGAGATACGCCCATCGAATCGCTGTTCACTTCGGTTATCCCCATCGTCTCAAATCCTTCCAGGAATGGTGAACTCAGGTTCAGCGTATCATTCGGCAAGGTTTTTATTACAAACGCAAGCGTATCATTATTGCTATGCGGGTCGGTAGCATCCAGGTTGTGCACTGCTACTGTTATGTTGTAAACCCCTGTCGCCGTTATGGACAGGCCGGTGAGGTTTACATCTGCCGTTCCATTCGCAGGTATTATCACGGGGCTCGTCAATGTCTGCCATGCGCCCGCGTTTACCTTATAGTTTAGTGTATAATTAGTACATGGCAAATTGTAAAGATCCCTCAGTCTGACAGTTACTGCCGAACCTCCTGTAAATGCCGAATTCGTATACATTCTCCCGGCATTCGACGATACTAATTTTTCAACCATCAGGTCTCCCGCGGAAATGGTCTTTGTGCAATTACCACCGTTTGCGATGGTAATGGTCGCTATACTGCGGCAGCCGGGCATACCCTCAATTATAGGCTGCACCGCGACATACGATTTATTCGTGAGCGACATACCACTGAAGGAATAAGCAGTATCAGTAACCGAATCTACCACCTGCATATATTTACCCACTTTGCTCAGTAAATAATATCCCGAGGCATTGAGCACCGGCGACCAGTGAATATTTATATAACCAGGGCATTGGGCAGTATCAAGCGCTACAACCGGGCGGTCATTGATCGTAAACCGCTGCGACGTAGCCACCTCCGAAGTGCCGTTCCTCGACAGCCGGATAAGTACCTTGCTTGTGCTGAACCCCGTCGGGAACCAGCTCAAATGCCGCACATCCGGACCTATGTTGTTCGACAATGTAATCCAGCTTCCTCCGTTATCCTTCGATAACTCAATGGTAAATGTATTTCCGTCCGACACAGCGTCCCAGAAAACACGTATACTATCAAACGGGGAAGTTCCGTTAAACAATTGCTCGCCGCCCAACGGATAAGTTAAATGCAATGCCTTCGGTATTATATCGTAGGCCACAGCATAATGTTGCGGCCCGAAGGGAATACTATATCCCTTCGTCTTAATCGTAAAAGTACCCGGAGTCGGGTTGTTGATAGTTACCTGTTCTGTATTGTTCAGATGGTCCGGCTTTTCAGTAGCATTATTGTTCACATTAGCCGGAGTGGGGTCAAGGCCGAGCGGCAGGTGCCATATAGACGATGGGTCCTTAACCGTCAGATCCAGGTCGTTAACCAGTTGCTTGGAAGCCGATGCACTTGCAGGCCGGTCATTCCAGCAAAGCATCACTTTCAGCTGGCCGGTACCGGGCGGAACATTGATAGTAAAGGATTGTGAATCACCGTTACTGATATCGTTTGCAGTGAAGTTACTGCTGTCAATCATTTGCAGCGAGCGGTAAATGTCCATTGCACCATAACCAAAACTATAATCCGGCCCGGGATTTCCCAGGTCCATAGTACCGTTCAGCAAAATGGCTTTTAAAAGGTCCGCCCTGGGTTGAACGCCGCCATTTACCTGCTTATAACGCTGGGTCAGCAGCGCCATTCCCCCCGCTACCTGCGGCGACGCCATGCTGGTACCCGCATCCCACTCATAGTCGTCCACCAGCACAGTGGAGTAAGCTACAAGCCCGATGGCAATGATCTCCGGCTTAAGCCGGCCATCCCTCACCGGTCCACGCGACTCATCATTTGCCTCTATGTAATGATCGGTCATACTGCCAACTACTATATTATTCTTCGCGGGTTGATACCCCCCGCCAACTGTTGCAAAACCCGCCGGAAAAGGCGTACAGTTGCCAAGTCCGTCATTACCTGAAGCAAAGACATTCGACATGTACGGAAGTTGCAATGCGAGCGTATCGAGAAACTGCGAGTAACCGTCATAAGTCCCCGCATAATCGCAGTTGCCAGCTATTACTTCATACGAATTGTTGGTGATTGTCATGTTATGATCCTGGTACATGATCCCTTCATCGGGCAGGATAAGGTCATACAGGAAATCGAGCAGCGATACATGCGTAGCCATGCCAACGCCAAACGCATCCACATTCCCCGCGCCGCCTACTATTCCGTTTACGTGCTCTCCATGCTTCGAAATCGGCGCGGGATTGAAATTCGTAATCCTGTCATTCAGGTCGGCATGATAGATTCCAGACGCATTATCCCCTACCCCCACTGTTACACTATCCCCGGTCAATCCGTAGCCACCATACATAGCAGGCGACGTGGCAACATTGCCCTTCATAGATGGCCTCGATTCAAGATCCAACGGTACAATATCAGTCACGGGACTAATGTTACGGACACCATACCAATCAGCAAGGGTGCGAACATTATTCGCAGCAATGATCACTTTATAGGAACCATATTTTTCCATACCACCTGGGTTTATCTTCCCTCCCAGGCCGGTAATAACTTCCCTGATTTTTTGCGGGTCAACGCCCGGCACAAACGACACCAGCACTTCTACCGCAGTCTTCTTGTTGCGCACACTGTTCCATAAATAGGTTCCGGCCTTCCACTCAGGCTTAGTATTAACAATCGCATAAACCGGGCAGGAAAGCACCTCCTCCTTATTCAGGGATTTTACAAGCAAAGCCGAATAGGTGTTATCCGGGATATACTCCAGCAGTGTAACTCCGTTTTGTTGCAGCAAAGCCCGCTGGGCATTGGTAGGTAATTCTGTAAAATGTATCAAAACCTGCACGGGCTCCTCCGATGTTTGGCTGGCTTTCAGGTTATCAAGGAATGCACCGGCGTTCGCTGTTGTGGTCAGCGTTTCATTAGTAAGCCGGATAACGTGTTTTTCACCGGACTCCTGTGCATGAACGGTCTTACCACAGAACAGGCATGTAATAGATAAAGTAATAAAAAGACAGCGTGAGAGATAAATGTTTATAACCATAATTAAATTACCTAACGTAAATAGTATAAATATTGTTGTTCAATTGTACCCCGTATTATACCGACACTCAATATAAAATAGTCTGACCTCATTTACCTATAAACCCCGGCCCTCCCGATAGAAGATCGGGACGTTGTTCCGGGAGGTGCTATTAGCGACCCTTATTTTTTTCTAATTTAACTTAGGTATTGGTATTATAAATTGCAAGGTATATTCTTTTATCAATACAAGTTACGATAAATTGTGAATAACTGGAACCGGAATGATGTGTTATTCTTTACTTTCCTAACCCTCCTATATTTTGCACACGCCTTTTTACACCTACCCTGTCCCGCAATTTCATAACCGGAGACTCAAAGAATTTGTATATCAGCGTTGCTAAACCAAATACAATGAACAGGTAAAGCAGGTACAATAAAATTACGTTTACGAATCCTGTTTCTTTAGATGGTGAAAAAAACGGACGGAAAACCAAGGAGAAGTGAACCAGGTACATGGAGTAGGATATCTTACTGATATGCACTATGATTTTTGAAATAAACTTACTTCTTATGGTAGTAATACCACTTGCAAAGGGGAGGCACATTGAAAAAAATAAGGGAATGATCAGGTATTGGAATGCGTTCCTGGCAAAGACAAGAGCAGGCCCCTGCTGATGGCCGAAAATAAGATCGTATTTATTAAGCAGGTAAAAGATGGCAACCATTGCAATAATGCTAATTACTACCAGGTAGTTCTTTATGCGGTCAAGTATTTGTTTTTTAGCAAAATTAAAATAGGCAAATAAAACTCCGTACATAACGGCATCTAACCGAAACAGCACAACTTTACGTAACCCTTCGTCAGGATCTGCACCATTTATCGGACTAAATGCATTAAAAAACCGGGTCAGTAAAAAGACGGAAAGGTAGCCAATAAAAACACGAAGTAAAAATTTGCTCTTGTCTGTAGGTTTAAAAATAACAGCCGATAAAAAAATAACTACTGGCAAGGTCAGGTAAAACCACTCTTCAACCGACAGGCTCCACCCCTCGGGGAAGGCCTGGAGAAAATTGGGATACCACAAATTCTGCAGAAAAAAATAACCCCGCAGGTGGTTTACTTCAAAATCAGCTAAATGTAAATAATGATACAAAACTATATTTACAGTAAGTATCAGCCAGTAATTTGGCAGGGTCCTGAACCATCTTCTGACCCAGAAGTGTCTCACTTCACCGAAGGAGAAATCTGCAGTATTCATGAAGGTCTTAATCAGTATATTCCCAATCAGGAAACCGCTTAATACAAAAAACAGCTCCACGCCCAAAACACCAAAAGTGAGTATTTGTTCCGCGAATTTTGTGGTTATCGTTCCTATAAACGGCACATGCACCATATGGCATAAAAACCCGAAAGAATGCCCGAATACTACTGCCAGTATCGAGACGGCTCTTACAAAATCCAGTCCTATTATCCTTTCGCTTTTAATAAATTTTACTTTAGGTAAAAGTAAAATTAATTGGGAAATAATTCCATTCAGTCTTTAAACGAGTGTATTTCAGATTTTCAGGAATAGAACAAGCCCGTGGATGGGAGCATGCCGGTGACTGGGGACAAGGGAACATGAGGAACAATGGATTCGCACAGCCTTATTTTATTATCTAAATTTTTATTTGTTATTGTTCTTCGTTTATAAAAATATGTTGTAGCTTTATTTTACCTAATGAAAACATAATCTTCATTTCACCATTTATGAAAACAAAAAATCCCCCCCCCCCATAAATTTTTATTAAAGTATCTTCCATTAATTCAATTTGCTGAAAGTAGCTACAGGCAGTGGTTTGAGGCTGCTTCTAACACAAACCGGAACACTAATTGCCCTGTCACACATATCCGCTCTTTAATAACGGGAAGCCTCACCTGCGTTTAAACTTTGACGTAATGTGAGGTTACCAATGAAATGGTTAAAAATGTAAGCCCATAAATTCTCTTGGAAAGAATCTTAAAATATTCACCAAAAAATTAAAAAAATATGAAAAAATTACTTTTTTTCGTGCTTCTCGGCTTCATAGCGTGGAGTAACGGAGCCTTTGCAACTGGCTCAGGCACTATTACTATAGTCAATAACACCGACTTTACAGCCCAGGTGATTATGTATGCTTCTGCGCCGAGTTCGTGCAGCGGGTATGCATGTTATGCAACGTATATTACCAATGGGATAGTTGTTAATTATTTCTCAACCTGGGGTGCTTATACACCTTGCAATGTCGGTTCCAGCCCAGGTTGGGGCACTGCTGTTTGCCCAACCTTGTGGTGCTCATCGCTGCCCTCAGATTTCATGTGGACCGAGGCAGAAATTTACCTCAGTTGGAGTGGTGGCACATACCCGATTTTCTTAAGTTATTCAAAAAATTGCATATCGCCCAGTGCATGCAATGGCTACCCTGATAATTTTTACAGTTCTACGTTCTTTTTGGGTACTGGCGAGCCAGTGCTCACCTGCACCTGGACCGGCGGATGTGGCGCTATGGCTGACGTGACGATTACCCTCACACAATCACCGTAGACCACCCAATAGGTTTATTCATGCGCTGTTGCATGGATAAACCTATAATTTAATGACTACAACTAAAAAACGTTTTTATTGCCGGTAATAAACTGCTGTTATTCGCTAATTTAGTAAACTGCAAACATAATAATATGAAAAAGCTTTTGATCGTTTTAGTCATTTTATTGGGCTTTAATTTGCCAAAAGCCCAAGCGCAGTACCTCATCAGCACCTATGCAGGTAACGGCATTGTAGCCGACACAGGATTCGGTGGCCCGGCCACAGCGGCAAGCTTCTGTAATACTGTTCATTACGTATCGTATGATCCGTTTGGGCAACTCATCGTGACCACGCAAAGTTCGGTTCGCATGGTAACCCCCGCATCCTTATTCTACAAAATAGCAGGTAGTTCCGTTTCCAGTTACACAGGTGATGGCGGACCGGCTACCGCAGCCCTGCTTAGCAGTGTTTACGGCACTGCAACCGATGCGGCAGGGAATTTGTATATTTGCGATGCCTCCGACCACGCAATCAGAAAAGTGAACCCGGCAGGAATCCTTAGCACCATTGCCGGCACATTAGGTACCCTTGGGTACAGCGGCGATGGAGGCCCCGCCACATCTGCCTTGTTACACACACCATCGGGGTTGGCTATTGACCGGCATAATAATATCTTTTTTGCCGATGCGGATAATCACTGTATCCGCAGAATTGACGCAGCCGGCATTATCACAACGATTGCCGGTAAAGGAACTCCAGGTTTCAGCGGAGATGCCGGGCCGGCCACAACTGCACAACTAAATTACCCATCTGACGTCACTGTTGATACATCCGGCAATGTATACATAGCAGACATCGGGAACCACCGTATCCGCAAGGTCAATTCAGCAGGTATTATTTCCACTGTAGCCGGCTCAGCCGGGGGATTTGGTGGAGATGGTGGCCCGGCCACTGCTGCAAAGTTCGCTTTTCCTGGGGGCATAGCTATAGATAAACAGGGCAATCTATATATCTCCGACGACCAAAACCTAAGGATCAGAATGGTGAACACTGCGGGGATCATCACCACGATAGCCGGGAATGGAATTTCGGGTTATTCTGAGGGCGACGGCTGTAATGCCACCTCGGCACAATTGAACTACCCCGAGAAAGTTTGCATTGATACGCTTGGTAATATTTATATTGCCGATGGGCACAATTACCGCGTGCGCAAGCTCACGCCAAACTTTAAGCCTGAATTCACCGGCGGGCATGGACAGCATATAAACCTTCTCAAAGATGCGCCTGCCGATTCGCTTAATTCGCTGCTGAACGCAAATGATACCAACCAGGGCCAGGCAGAGACATGGGCCATAGTAAGGCCACCCACGCACGGTACATTCGGCGGAGCATACGCCACCGTATGCCCCAATGGTGTAATGACGCCCACCAGCTTTTACTACACTCCTGGCGCAGGCTATATAGGCGGCGATACTATGAAGGTTGCTGTTACAGATTGCGGCGGCGGCAGCGATACAACTACGCTTTATATCCATATTGATGCCCATGCAGCAACTCCTTCAATTGTGGGCGGACTAGCGGGATCATTCCACCTTTACCCTGATCCCAGTAACGGCACATTTACCTGTATGCTATCATCACCTGTGAGTGAAGAAGCGCATATCATCATCACCAACTTCCTGGGGCAAAAAGTAAAAGAGCTAATCGTCCTAACCAATAAAGAAACAGCCGTGCAGCTGAATGCGCCACCTGGCGTTTACTTTGTAAATATGGTAACAGCCTACGGGAAATGGTGCGGGAAGGTGGTGATAGGGCAGTATGTGCGATAGAACACGGGCCTTAGCAATTAATCTTTCTCACCGAAACCTCTGATTGGTGTTACGACGCAAACTGGAAATACAGCATTGCAACAGCCGCCGCAGTCATCAGTACCAGCGTCATCACCCCTAGTATATTCGCCCGCCTGCTATTGGTGTGCTTTCCCATTATTTCCTTGTTATTGCAGATATGCAATATGATGGCTATAATTACCGGGGCGGTTAATCCATACAGTATAGCTGAGTACAATAGCGCCTTAACGGGTGTGATGCCAATATAATTCATCGCCAGACCTGCCACCAGCGACAGCGCTATGATAATATAAAAGCCTTTTGCTTCATGGAATTTTTTGTCGAGTCCACGTTGCAGGCCAAAGGTTTCGGAAAAAATGTACGAAAGCGCCCCGCTCAGTACGGGTATGGCGAGGAAGCCGGTTCCTATTACACCTGCGGCAAACAGGTAATAGGCCATGTCGCCGGCCAGGGGCCTTAATGCCTGTGCCGCCTGCTCCACAGTTTCTATTTTATGCAATCCGCCGGTACCTAAAACAGCCGCCGTAGTAAGAATAATAAAGAACATGACCAGGTTGGAAAAGAACATTCCGAAATTCACATCGGTCTTCATATCGCGGAACATCCTCCTGCTGGCAACGATCATGATCTTACTGTCTTTTTGCTTTTCCCGCAGCTCTTCAACCTCCATATTGGTTTGCCAGAAAAACAAGTAAGGAGAAATAGTAGTTCCTAATATCCCTACCAATATGCCCAGAAAATCTTTATTGAATTCAATATGCGGTATCAGGGTAGCTTTTAATACCTCACCCCAGTTGGTTTTTACTATAAATGGCACTATTAAGTAAACCAGCAATATCATTGCCAGGTATTTAAGAATAGCAGCAATTTTCCGGTAAGGGAAGTAAACGATTCCAATCAGCAACAGGATGGTGAACAGAACGCTGAAAAAAGCCGAATCTACTTTTGGCATTACCAGGTTAGCTACCGCCCCCATACCTGCTATATCAGCGCCTATATTCATCGTTATAGCCGGGAAACTGAACAGTACCATAAGGTATAAGACCCACCTTGGGTAATGATGCTTTAATATACTGGTCAATCCCCGCGATGTTGCCAGGCCAATACGGGCGCACATTTCCTGTATGCCGGCCATCAAAGGGAAAGATATCCAGGCAGTCCAGAGCGTGGAAAAACCATATAGTGAACCTGCCTGTGAATAGGTTGCAATTCCGCTCGGATCGTCATCACTGGCGCCGGTGATCAATCCCGGTCCCAGCATTTTTAAAAATCTTCCAAACCTTGTATTTTTCATTGCAGCCTTCGGCATGTGGCAAAAATATATGCTGTTGTGAATTTATGTAATGATAACCATCATTGCTGAATTTATTTCCTGACCCGGCTGAAGAATATTACAATTTTATTATTTTTACTGCAAATAATCCAATGCGGCCATTTTCATTCATTATACTAATATCATGCCTCCTGCGCATCTATATATACTGGCAATAGCCAATCACCCAAAATCCATACCCAAACAATAATTTTCAGTTTACTTCAGTTTTCAATCATACTTTTATGTTTTAATCAGCCTATTGACACCTTGCATAATTACCAGCAGCCATATGAGGTTTTTTATTTTTATCGCGATTTTTTTAGGAGTTTTTCACCAAGGTTTCACTCAACAAACTACAGGCCCCTGCAAAATAAAAGGCAGGATCATTGACTCTTCCACCCATCAGCCTATTGACTATGCCACTGTCACCGTGTTTCTTAAGGGAAGTACAAAGGTAGCAGGTGGTATCATCAGTGATGAGTCAGGCAAATTTACCATTGATAATTTGCAAACCGGTGAATATGTTGCCAATGTTGATTTTATTGGTTATGGCTCCAAAAGGCTTACAAACATTGTGGTCACCGATGTTCAGCCGGTTGCGAATCTGAAGGATATAAAAATAGCTTCCTCCTCAAAAAAACTGGAAGATGTGACCATTACCGGCAATCGCAGTTTCATGGAAAGCCATCTCGATAAATTTGTTTTTAATGTCGGCAACGATCTCACCAGCCAGGGTGGCGTAGCAACAGATATACTGAGAAAAGTACCCCAGGTATCTGTAGATGTGGATGGAAACGTAGAACTGCTGGGCACACAGAACATCCGGGTGTTCATCAATGGCCGGCCTTCCACCATGTTCGATAATAACCTGGCAGAAGCCCTCCAGTCCATACCAGCCAGCCAGATAAAAAGTATTGAGATCATCACCAGCCCCGGCGCCCAATACGACGCCCAGGGCACCGGTGGTATTATCAATATCATTCTTAAAGATAACAAAGCACAGGGTATAAACGGCACTGTATCTGCCTCAATAGGCACGCGCACTGAAAATGGCTCGGCAAATATCCATGCTAAAAAAGGAAACCTTGACCTTAATGCATCTTTAAGTGGCAATGCACAATTAAAAGGTACTACCCTGCTGAACCAAAACAGGATTACGACTGATGATGCAAGAATTCACGACAGCGCATTGTTCAGCCAGAATGGTAAAGGGACCTTTGAGCGAAATGGCTATCGCGGGCAGCTAGGCATGGACTGGGCCATTTCGAAAAAACAGCAACTGACTGCATCCGTAAGCTACAACAACTATGGCAACTTGTCCACATCATCGATAACCCAACTGGATTCCACGGTTATACCTATCAATTCGGGTACAACCAAGAACAGGAATTCAAATAATACCAACCGGAACCGGAACATTGACTGGAACATTAACTACCTGAGAAAATTCAGTAAAGAAGACCAGGAACTGAGCCTGTCAGTGCAGCAAAGCTATGGCAGGGGCAGAACGGATTTCTCGGAGCTTGAACAATATCCGTCATCTGCATTTCCGGCCGACGGCGATAAGGGTTACAACAAAGTGCAGGACAACGAAACTTACCTGATCGCCGATTACGCTCAGCCCGTGGGAAGCGGCATTATTATTAATACCGGCGCTAAGGCAACCATCAGCCGCATCAACAGTAATTCGTCAGATTCGCTTTTCGACAACAGCCACCTCGGGTATAATTTCGATTCTGCCGGGCAGGATAACTTTAATTTCAACCGGGAAATCTATGCCGCCTATGTTACAGTGACCATTCCCCTGCCCTACAAATTCACCCTTAAAATGGGCATTCGCGATGAGTACACCAATATTAACATTCCTGCTGACAGCCTGCACATTACGCCTTCCTACAATTCGGTGATTCCTTCTGTTACTTTAATGCGCAAGCTGAAAAAAAACCAGACAATAAAGGCCACGTATTATGGGCGCATTCAACGGGCAGGATACCGTGAGCTGAATCCGTTTTATGATGCAACCGACCCTACCAACCTGGTAACGGGAAACCCCTACCTGAAGCCCGAAAGAACGAATGCCGGCGAGGTTACTTATTTCAGATCTTTTGACAAGGGCAGCTCACTGATGGTGATGCTTTATTACCGCAACACCCGGGATGATGAGCAAAGCTATATCCTGCATTACACCAACAAAATTCTTGGTGGCAGATACTACTCCGATGTATCAGTTACCACCCATGAAAATGCAGGTACCCAGCAGATGACCGGCATCAACATTTCGGGCAATCTTTCTCTATCTAAAAAATTCGAACTGCGCGGAAACTTCCAGGTTTTCAACAAATATATTCAGAGTGAACTGATACCCGGCAATACATTCAGCAGCTATAATTACCGCGCCAACTTCAACGCCTCCTACCAATTCAGTAAAACCCTTGCTGCAGAGTTCTTCGCCAACTTTAATTCCCCACGCACTGAAATCCAGGGCAAATTCCCGTCATACACCAGCTATAGTTTTGCCGTACGCAAACAGCTATTCAAAAAGAAAGGCAGCATAGGTTTTACCACTACCAATCCGTTCAACAAATACACCGACCAGGCCACCAACCTTACCGGCCAGTACTTCACCTATTACAACGACCGTAAGGTTCCGAACCAGTCCTTCGGCCTCACATTCAGCTACAAATTCGGGAAGCTGGAATTCAAAGAAAAGAAACAGGAAAAGGACCAAAATAACCCCGATACACCTGACAACTAAATACTCAACATTTTTGCTTTGATTTAGTTGAATTGTTTTCTTGATTTTATCGCCGAAAGAAGTTACTTAGTCGAACCCATGTTCTCCAGTGAAGCCCCTTCAGGGGTTAGGGGTGGCATCAACATTCGCCAACTGCCCGCAGGCGGCATCAATATCCTTACCCCGGCTCCTGCGAAGTCGTACATTCACCTTATTCCTGGTCAGGTAGTCCATAAATGCTTCCACCTGCTCTTCATCCGGCTTCTCAAACTTCGCCGCATCAATCGGATTGTACTCAATAATATTGATCAGGTCAACAGGTACCTTGCGGTACAACTTTACCAGGTCCTCGGCATCTTGCAGGCTGTCATTGAAGTTTTTGAACAATATGTATTCAAACGTGATCTCGCTTCCTGTGGCTTTATAAAAATAGTTCAGCGCTTCAATCAGCGTGGCAAGATTATTGGTTTCATTGATGGGCATTATCTCATTCCGTTTCCGGTCGGTAGCGGCATGCAGGGATAGCGCCAGCTTAAAGCGCACCTGGTCATCGGCAAGTTGCCTGATCATCTTAGCCACACCGGCAGTTGAAACCGTTATCCTTTTAGGGCTCATCCCCAGTCCATCGGGCGAAGTGATCTTCTCAATCGCCTTCATCATTTCCTTGTAGTTGAGCAGGGGCTCACCCATACCCATAAAAACAATGTTCGATAATTTCTTATTATAATGATTGATTGCCAGCTCATTAAGCAATGTTACCTCATCTACTATTTCATCAAAATCCAGGTTACGTTTGCGGTCCATATACCCCGTAGCACAAAACTTGCACGACAGTGAACACCCCACCTGCGACGATACACAGGCAGTCATCCGCTTCTCGGTAGGTATCAGCACACTCTCTACATAGAAGCCATCGTGCAGTTGCAGGCGGTTCTTAATAGTACCGTCACTGCTATACTGGCTATGGTGCATCTTCACCTTGGGAATAAAGAATTCCTGTGACAATTTTTCCCGCAGCGCCTTCGACAGGTTGGTCATGTCATTGATATCCGCTGCAAACTTCTGCCACACCCATTCATGCACTTGCTTCGCCCTGAATTTAGGCTCCCCCAGTTCCGCCATCATCACCTCCAGTTCGGGAAGGGCTATCTCACGCAAATTTTTCATCGCGCAAAGGTAGGTTATTCAGTTAAATAGATAATTGGGTAATTTGTTAAAAGAAGTTGATCTTGATCTTCAAACCTATCAACCTACCAAACTATCAACCTATCAACCTATCAACCTATCAACCTATCAACCTATCAACCTATCAACCTATCAACCTACCAACCTATCAACCTACCAACCTATCAACCTATCAACCTACCAAACTAT
>CAIMDZ010000170.1 GCA_903839875.1 uncultured Bacteroidota bacterium | reverse complement strand
TCAACCTATCAACCTACCAACCTATCAACCTACCAACCTATCAACCTATCAACCTACCAAACTATCAACCTATCAAACTATCAACCTATCAACCTATCAACCTACCAACCTATCAACCTATCAACCTATCAACCTATCAACCTATCAACCTATCAACCTATCAACCTATCAACCTATCAACCTATCAACTTATCAACTTATCAACTTACCAACTATTCAACTATTTAACTATTTAACTATTTAACCTAATTCGCTACTTTTATCCTCAAATCCATTTCTGATGAAAAAATTCCTCCGCTTCATGCTGGTGCTTATACTTGTTTTGGTAACCGGTATACTGGTACTTACATTAATAGAGCCTAAAGACATAGTAGTTACACGCAACATACTGATCAAAGCCCCTAAAGAAGTTGTTTTCGACCAGATCGTCAAATTCAGAAACTGGCCAAACTGGAGCCCATTCTACGAGCTCGATACTACTGCCAGATACACCTACTCCGCCACCAATGGCGCCGAAGGCAGCAGCTATAGCTGGGAAAGCAAGAAAGAGGATGTAGGCTCCGGCTCTATGTCCAACACCTCCGTCAAGAGCACCAGCATGGACTACCATATAGACTTTCTGAAACCCTTCAAAAGCACAGCAACCGGCGCTCTAACCGCAAAAGATACCGCGGGCATAACAAAAGTCACCTGGACATTCACCACCCATACCGACTTTCCATGGAATGCCATGCAGGCCTTCCCTTTCCTGAATATCGGCAAGATGGTGGGCAAGTCATTTGAACACGGCCTCGAAAAAATGAAGCGCTTTGTAGAAGCCAATCCTGCCGCCTTTCTTGCCGATGTGGAAATTAAAGAAGCAGACTACCCTGCCCATACCTACCAGGGTGTGCGCCAGTTAGTTAACTGGGCCGACATGAAGAAATTCTTCAGCGACATCTACGGTACCCTTGGCAAAGAAGTTGGCCCCAAGATCAGCGGCCCCGCCGTTGGCCTGTACTACACATGGGACACCCTCAACAAGCGCACCGACATGGCTGCTGCCTTCCCTGTTTCCGACACTGCTACATCCATTATTGGCACCTCGTTTATCCAGGTAGAAGCTTCAAAAGCCTATATAACAGTATACAAAGGCGGCTATTCCGGCGAAGGAAAAGCACATATGGCCCTCAGTATGCACATCGCAAAAAATGGAAAAAAGCAGGGCTTAGTAATCGAAGAATACCTCGTCGGCCCCTTCCAGGAACCAGATAGCAATAAATGGGTGACGAATATTTATTATTTGGTGAAGTAGGGATTTTTTGTAAACCTTATGGAAGATTACAAATAAGTTAGGGGCTAGAAAGCCTCTTTTTTATTTATATTTGAGGTAAACAATTGAGTATGAAAAAAGCACTTACCTTTTTACCTATATTATGTATTGCGGTATTTTGTTCATGCTCAAATTATAATGGAAAAAAATTTATAGGAAAATGGAAATTAATCAATGCCCCATCCAATACAAAGCGAATTGAAATAGAAGCAGTGGGAGATGAGTTTGTAATTGTAGATACAATTAATGGCGAAATTGGCTGTTATGCCTATAAACTCCATCTGGGAAAATTAATAGCTCGTGAGAATTACGGAGATACCAATAGGAGTATTATATACATTGGGTCCTCCGAACATATAATATTATTCGGTCACGAATGGGAAAAATGCTCCATAAATTCAAACTGATAAACTACCGGATTTTACAACTAGACTTGCAACATACACAACACCGGAATATAAAGCTCTGCGCCTTTGCGTGAAACTTTTTCTTCTTTCCACAACACTTTTTACCTTTCCTGCGTTATAGCATTCTACTATCTACTTTAGACTATAGACTTTAGACTAAAAAAATTACCTTCGCAAACTCTATTTAGCGGGAATGAAGCTATCTGTTATTATTGTCAACTATAATGTGAAGTACTTCCTTGAGGTATGCCTTCATTCCGTACTGCGTGCGGCAGTGGGTATTGACATGGAAGTTATAGTTGTTGATAACAACTCGGAAGATAGCAGTACCACCATGATCCGCGACCGGTTCCCAACTGTAAAACTGGTGGAGAACAAAGACAACAAAGGGTTTTCAAAAGCCAATAACCAGGGGGTAGCTATTGCAAAGGGCGAATATATTCTGTTCCTCAACCCCGATACTGTAATGCCTGAGGACTTCCTGGCAAAAAACCTGGCCTACATGGATACCCATCCCGAAGCCGGAGCCATAGGGCCGAGGCTGATTGATGGCAAGGGCCAGTTTGCCCCCGATGCTAAAAAGTCCTTCCCTTCCCTTTCGGTAGCGTTGTTTAAGACCACCGGGCTGCATAAGATATTCCCAAAGTCGAAGTTTTTCAACAAGTACTATGCCGTGCATGTGGGCGAACGGGAAACCGCCGCTGTGGACGTTCTATCCGGCTGCTGCATGATGGTGCGCCGCTCTGCCATGGACAAAGCCGGCGGCCCTTTCGATGAAGACTACTTCATGTATTGCGAAGATGTGGACCTTTCTTACCGGATTGCAAAGGCAGGCTATAAAAATATCTACTATCCCGAGGTGGACCTCATTCATTATAAGGGCGAAAGCACCCGCAAAATGACCCTCTCCTATGTGCGCATATTCAACGAAGCCCTGGTCACCTTTGTAAAAAAGCATTACACCAAGGAGCAGGCCCGTTTATTTGTTTTGTTCATAAAGGTCGGCATCATTCTCCGCGCCATCCTTGGCACCCTGAAGCGGATGCTGAAAGCACTGCACATGCCCCTGTTCGATGCGCTGGTACTGCTGATCACCCTTTATAGCATCAAGGAGTTCTGGGTGCACGAGGTGCGTAATCTGCCCTTCCCTATCCATGCGGCTTCGGTTTATGCCACCTTCCCTGTTTATATATCATTGTGGCTCATCTCCATGTATCTCAATGGCGCTTACGACGAGCCTTACCGCCCGCTCAAAGTGATGCGCGGCATGCTCATAGGCACCGTATTCATCCTTGCCTACTATGGTCTGTTGCCCCCTGAATACAGGTACTCCCGCGCTATTATCATCTTTACAGGCTTTGGCGGCACAGTGGTATTGCTGGGCCTGCACGAGATATTGTACCGCATGGGTATTCTCAAATACATACCTTACGATAAACTGCCACGCAAAGCTATAATAGTGGCCGAAGAAAGCGCTTACCAGCAAACCGCCGCTATTCTGCAGCAGGTGCACTATGCACCCGAACTGTCAGGCCGTGTAAGCACCCTGCCCGAAAAACAGGATGCCCTCGCCACCCTCAGCGAAATGAAGCAACTGCTCTACACCACAGGCGTCAATGAGGTCATCTTCTGCATCAACGGACTCACCTATGCCGATGTACTGAAGGAAATGCAGCACTGCGGCGGCGGGTATGAATACAAGATACACCTGCCCGGCAGCCGCAGCTTTGTGGGCAGCAACAGCAGCAACACCAGCGGCGACCTCTATACCATAGACCGCCGCTTCAACCTTGCCGACTTCGGACAGGTGCGTAACAAACGCCTGGTAGATATCATCGCCTCACTTTTTTTCATCCTCACCTTTCCGCTTTGCTTCTTTATGGTAAAGAAACCGGGTACTTTCTTCATCAACTGTATCAAAGTACTCTTTGGCAAACTCAGTTGGATAGGCTATGCCGGCGGTGTATCGGTAAGGTCGCTGCCACAACTAAAGCCAGGCGCCATACAACCCTACAATATCCTCATTGGCTACACCCCCTCCGACGCAGTAAAAACACAGATCAACACCGCTTATGCCGAGCACTATTCCCCCATTACCGACGTCAACCTGCTGCTGAAGAATTATAAGTATCTGGGAGGGGATTGATTCACCTGAAAGATACCCACAATCGAAGCCGTCCTTTCGTTATTTATTTTTTGCACCATCCCGGCACAAACCATAGGCAACAAACTCAATACATTCATTCTTAATTGTGATGATAATAAACAGGCAGGTTACTGAGCATGATCATTTACGGATTTTTGATGTTTTTGGAACTTTGAAGTGAATACTTATGCTTCACCACAAATAATCAATTTATGAAAAACAAAAAGATAATATTTCTGTTCATGAGCGCAATTTTCTGCGGATTGCTGTTACAGACCATGCATGCCCGCAGCCAGATTGCTACAGACAGGCATGGCTCATTCAATCCGGCCGTGATAGCAGGTGTATGGAACTGGGTATCTGGCCAGGAACTGCATATCAAAGCCGATGGGACGAGCACAACATGGCTGAACGGCCGGCAGATCAATTCGGGCAAATGGGAGTGCACCGACCGTAAAACACAGCATTTTGTCTTTCGGCTGGCCGAGGGTGGCTTTGTGGATAATGTGGCTCTGTCGCAGGACTTTAATTCGCTGAATGGCACCAACAACCAGGGCTATGCCATCCACGGCACGCGCAAAGTACCCTATTCACCGGCTTTCCAGCCGGCCGTGATTGCCGGCCAATGGAACTGGGTATCGGGCCAGGAGCTGCATATTGAAGCTGACGGCACCAGTACTACATGGCTGAATGGCGAACAGATCAACTCGGGCAGATGGGAATGTACCGACCGCAACAAACGTCATTACATATTCAGACTGGAAGAGGGTGAGTTTGTTGATCAAGTGGACCTTTCACCCGACTTCAATACACTGACCGGCACCAATAACCTGGGATATAACCTGCGCGGAACGAGGAAGTGATACTTCTTTTGTTGAGGACGGCACACTACGATCAGCGCAGCGTTTTTGTTATTCCTCCCAGTCATCAATTTTCAGGAGGAAGAAGAATTGCTCTTCTTCAATTTCCCGCACATGTCCGGAGGCAAGGTCGCCGAGGTGCAGGTCTTCTATGGCAATACGTATGAGACGCCGGCAGGGGTGGTTCACTGCACGCATCATGCTGCGTACCTGGTGACGCTTGCCCTCATAAAGCGATACCTGCAGCCATGAATGGGCTATAAAGGGGTTCTGCTCCAGTTGGTAAGGAAACACATCCGGTGGTGTATTAAATAGATGCACTTCGCAAGGTGCGGTCTTGTAATCGCCGTCACTCCTGACGCTTATGTTAACGCCCTCGCGCAACTGCTGCACCTTTTCGGGGGTTATCACATTGTTCACCCGCACCAGGTAGGTGCGCTTATGCGGAGTCTTCCCCTGGAACAGCAGCCGCGTTACTTTCTTATTGGTAGTGAGTATCAGCAGCCCTTCCGACAGCCCATCAAGCCTGCCCACAGCATGTGTGCCTTCGGGGAAATCAAAGTCAAGATCACCGAGTAAGGGCACATCTTCTACGCTCACAAACTGTGACACCATGTTGAATGGCTTGTTTATGATGAAGTAGCGGTGCGGGAGCATTTTTAGTGGCAAAGGTAGGGAGGAGCGAGACTTCGACCAGTGGACAAGTGGAAAAAAATAGAGACCCTGTGGTGCAGTCAATGATAATTTTGATAACTCACCGGAAATTGTCGTAATTTTATAAATGAAATGGATGCTCCGGCAAATTAAAAATGAATGGTTAGCCAAGGGCAATGTTTACATCATCGCTGAAATGTTCGAAATGTTATGGTAAAATTACAACGATACACTGATATTCACAGTCTGAAGGCGGCAAAGAAATCGCCGCAGAAAGGAAAATCGCCTAATCTGTCGGCGCATGGCGAAATGAAATTGTTTATTGATTTACTGAAAAAATCAATTTCTGAAAACGGGGCTGATATCAACGTCAGGATTCAATCCGGTAAAAAATGACGACTAATTTAACCGACAACCTCTGTTACGTTTGTAACATTCTCAATAATAATGTGGTAGAATACCTGGTAGTTGGGGGCGCTGCAGTTGCGTTGCATGGGTATGCCAGAAAATCAGTTTTGGAATCCGGCGAAGTCGCGGACAAGCCAGATTTTGACGTTTGGTATAATTCCACTTATGAGAATTACTTCAGGTTGCTCAATGCCATTGAAGGATTGGGAATTGATGTGTCGAAATATAGAAAAGAAAAATCGCCAAATCCTAAATTGCCTCACCATAAGTTCATTAAATTATAAAACATGTTGGACGACATTCTGAATGCAACCAATTTATATGCTCAGGGCCTCAAAAACGTAAAGGAAAGAAGGACCTCGTGGCAGGAAAAACATAAGGAGCTGAAAGAACATCTGAAGGTGATAGCGGATGAACTGAATGCAACGGCGGCCTATAAGCCCGGCTTTTTTGTGGATACGCTCCATGCTTTTAATGAAGAAATTAATGGCATCTGCAAAGAAATGACATCGGTAACTCTTCGCTGCGGCGATATGCCCATGCTGGTTACTTTTCACAACAGCATTGGCGAAAAAAAGGAATATACAGAGGAAGGTTTCAGGATATCCTTTATTCCATCGGTTACCGGAGAGATCATGGTGCTGCTGTATGCGCATCACAGCGAGCTGGATAAAAATGCGCCAAAGGTTGGCACCCTTGCCATCATTCCCGACCCCTCCGGCTTCACTATGGACATGGCAGATGAAATAATAGCCAAGGGAATTGAAATGGCTTTCTATACCAGTTTTACCGGTATGGCCGAAGTGCAGGATGAAAACGAAAAACCCGGGGAAAGAAAAGAACACCCCCATAATCCAATAGGTTTTAAAAGGTATGAAACAACAGAAAAAGTTGGGTAGGTTTCAATGGTTCATTTTAGGTTGTTTATTTATTACGGCATGTAATAATGAACCGGGGCCCGGTAGCCATCGGGATGAACAGCCGGGGAACAACCTGAATAACAACAGCGCAAGCCTGGTTCCATCGGTGATCTCTTACGATATTGTGAACGTATACCCGCACGACCCTGCTGCTTTTACCGAAGGGCTGGAATACCGGGATGGTTACCTGTATGAAAGTACAGGTCAGTATAAACAAAGCGACGTAAGGAAGGTGAACCTGAAAACAGGCAAGGTGCTTGCTGTTACAAAACTGGAACCACGTTTTTTCGGGGAAGGGTTGACGATACTGGATGGGAAAATATACCAGCTTACCTACCGCGAAGGCAAAGCATTTGTATACGACCTGGCAACCCTGAAGCAGGAAGGCTCGTTTATATTCAGCGCACCCGAAGGATGGGGCATGACCAATAACGGCGTTTACCTGATTTATGACGACGGCGGCAATGTATTTCATTTTTTAGATCCCAAAACTTTTAAGGAAGTAAAACACCTTGCAGTTACTGACGAGCATGGTCCTGTTATGGAACTCAACGAGCCTGAGCTGATACATGGCTTCATCTATGTCAACCAATGGCGTACCGACTACATACTGAAAATAGACACCGCTACAGGTCATGTGGTAGGCCGCGCCGATCTAAGCACCTTGCGTCAGCGGGCAGGTATCCCCCTTACCACCCGCGACCCGAAAAGCGCGGAGGTAATGAATGGCATAGCCTACGACGCGGCCAATAACCGCATCTTCATTACCGGCAAGAACTGGCCAAAGCTGCTGGAGATAAAGCTGGATAATTAGGTTAGGGAAGTTGAGGCATGGAACAGTTGTAATAACAACATTATTGAGGACAAACATATCCGCTCACATTTATACAAATTACATTTAAAAAAATGGCGTCAAAAGTTTACATTTGCACCACACAAAAAAGCTATACATGTTGAACGATACACACGGACAGCCAAAGGAAAATAAAACAATCATTTCTTTCAGGAATTCATTTTGGCTGGTTGTCATTATTGTTGGCCTGTTCATTGCCGCACTCAACTTTATTAAGGCAGAAAGCGGAGGTGAGGAAGGAGCCAAGGGCGAGGGTAAAGAAAAGACTGAAGTAAAGGCCACAGGTGAATCAGCTACAGAAATAACAGAGAAAAAAGCTGAAGCACCAAAACCCGCTGAAGGCACAACTTCCGACACCAGCAAAGGTGCCAGGTAAAACTAACCCACATCGTGGAAATGCTACAAAATGATGTAATAGTGGTAACGGGCGCTGCCGGATTCATAGGCAGCTATCTTACCGGGTATTTAAACCAACTTGGTTTTAACCAGCTTATACTGGTTGATGATTTTTCCGATGAAAAGAAATCGGCTAACCTGGCGAATAAAAAATACCTGCACAAAATACACCGCGAGCAGTTTTTTGATTGGGTAAAAGCTCATCCGGGAATTGTTAAGCATGTGTTTCACCTGGGTGCGCGTACCGACACTACCGAAATGGATTATGCCGTTCACAAGAAATGGAACCTCGATTATTCCAAATTGGTGTGGGAGTTTTGCACCGTAAATAAAATACCACTTGTATATGCATCTTCAGCCGCCACCTATGGCAATGGAGAAAAAGGTTATTCCGACAGCCACGAAATTGTTGCGAGGCTGAGCCCGTTAAATCCATATGGCTTTTCAAAAAATGAATTTGATCTTTGGGTACTGTCGCAAAACAGCGCCCCACCCTTCTGGGCAGGCCTCAAATTCTTCAATGTTTTCGGCCCCAATGAATACCACAAGGGTCGCATGGCATCAGTGATATTCCATGCATATAACCAGATCAAAGAAAAGGGCGTTGTAAAATTGTTCCGATCACACAACCCTGATTATAAGGATGGAGAGCAGATCAGGGATTTTATTTATGTAAAAGACATTGTACATATATGTATGTGGCTGATGCAAAACTACCCGGTTAATGGATTGTATAACGCAGGAACAGGTAAAGCACGCACCTTTAAAGACCTGGTCAAAGCTATTTTCAACACCCTGCACCTGCCTGAAAATATTGAGTACATTGACACACCGGTTGATATCCGGGATAAGTATCAGTACTTTACCGAGGCTGATATGAGCAAACTTCGTGCCGTTGGATATGATCGGCCGTTCTATTCGCTGGAAGATGGTGTGAACGAGTACGTAAGTGAATACCTTGCAACAGGGAAGTATTATTAACTCCGGCTACCTGATATAACGGTCATTTTTGGGCTTTGGAGGTTTACCGGCGGCGGCGTTTTGCAGGTCTTCTTCTTTATTTGATTGTGCCACCATACGCTCCATTTTATCTATTTCAGGGGCAGTGAAATAGCGCCACTTCCCTAAAGGAAGATTCCCGAGCAGAACGTTCATGATGCGCACCCTGGTTAACGATACCACGTTGTAACCCAGGTATTCGCACATGCGCCTGATCTGCCTGTTGAGCCCCTGGGTGAGTATGATCCTGAATCTGCGGCCGCCTTCCTGCTTTACGAAGCACTTCCTGGTCATTGTTCCCTGGATAGGAATACCACTGCTCATTTGCCTGGTGAACTCAGGAGTCAGGGCTTTATCTACGGTCACTATATACTCCTTTTCATGGTTGTTACTGGCGCGAAGGATTTTGTTAACAATATCACCATCATTTGTAAGGAAGATAAGCCCGTCGGAATCCTTGTCCAGCCTGCCGATTGGGAAAATGCGCTTGGGATGGCCGATGAAAGAGATGATATTTGTTTTGTCCTTCTGGTCGGTGGTGGAGGTAACGCCAACAGGTTTGTTGAATGCAATGTAAACAGGTTGCTTCTTACTGGTTTTAATGGGTTCGTCATCAATTGCCACTTTATCGCCAACAGATACTTTGGCACCCGGAAGAACTAACTCTCCATTAACGGTCACCCTGGCTTGTTCTATCAGTTTATCCGCTTCCCTCCTGGAGCAGAATCCTGAGGAGCTAATGTATTTATTGAGACTGGTTTCTCCGCTTTTCATGTGTGGCAAAAGTAGATAAAATACAAGTCACTTTTGAAATTGTACCTGCTACTGTCTATTTTTGGCATTCTAATAAAAATAAATTTATGGGCCAGGTACAGGAATTCAACGAATACAGAGCTAAAATGAACGAGGTAATACTCGGCAAACATAATAAAGTGATCAACAGGTTATTTAACCTGGATACCAATACCTATGCAGAAGGCGCTTTGCCCGTTCGTACCAAGGAGATGCTGGGCCTGGTAGCAAGCATGGTGCTGCGATGCGATGACTGTATTAAATATCATCTGCTGAAATGCCAGGAGCAAGGGATAAGCACCGCGGAAGTTTACGAAATATTTGCAGTAGCAAATATTGTTGGCGGTACTATTGTCATCCCGCACACCCGGAGAGGAGCTGAGTTCTGGGAAGAATTGACTGCTCAGAATGAGCAAAGTCAAACTACGTAATGATGCAGGTCATTTACACTGCTTTGTTACGGAATTACCTTGTGGTGTGTTTCATAAACAAATGCCACGGGCTCCTGAAATCATGGCATCAACAGGCCTGATAATCTGCCTGCTCCTATTTATTCCGGCAATAAGAACAGGGGCACAGGAAATAGAAAGCACCTCCACCTACAACAATATAAACTCAGGTAAGTACCTGAGAATATGTTTGGACAATGATTATTTTTCAGGTAGTGACAAACAGTACACGGAAGGTTTCTCCATTGAATATTGGGCACCTTTGCTGGGTCGCTCTCCTCTCGCCAAATTGCTGTATTACCCACGGCTATCAAATATGGATGTAAAATACGGAATGGAGATTGAACAGGACTCATATACACCGGATAATATGAAATTCAAAGTTCCTTTAACAAATGACAGGCCCTATGCTGCAACATTATTACTGAAAACATTTATGGTGGCAACAGATAATCATTACGGCCAGCGTTTTGCATCAACATTTACTGCTGGTGTTATTGGTCCGGCGGCAATGGGAAGGGATATTCAAACAGGCGCACACATAATCTTTGACAATTTATTGCCGGCAGGATGGGGCAACCAGGTGCACAACGACATTGTAATTAATTACCAGCTTGATTATCAAAAACAGGTTCTTTCATATGGCAATCTGCTATCCGCAGACGTAGACATAATGGGACGAGCCGGGACACTAAGCGACAAGACATGTGTAGGGGTAACATTTATGACCGGGAAATTTCAATCTCCTTTCACAAATAGTATTTTCAGAAAAAGAACCTTGTTTTATGTATATGTTCATCCTGAAATTAACTTTATAGGATATGATGCGACCCTTGAGGGAGGAGCATTTAATAAAGCCAGCCCATATACTTTGTCTTCAAATGAAATTGCAAGAAGAGTTTTTAAAAACAACGCCGGCATTGTAATCTTTTACAACAATTTGTACGTTGAATACTTTTATTGCTACCAATCGAGGCAGTTTCTAAAAGGTAATGACCATGCCTGGAACGGGATAAGAATTTCAATGGCCTTGAAATAATATGCGGCTTTACATTTAAAAATAACTTTAACAAATCCTTTGAGAGGAATTTTCAAATTTTAATGTGGATTTTACAATTAATTGAATCTAAATCTCAAACACACTATTATGCGCAACTGGTTTTCAGCTTATATTTTATGCGGCTTGCTGTTGCTATGTTGCAAAGACAGTTCTCATGCCACCCCAAAAGCAATTAAACCGAAAACTGCCCTGAATAATAATGTTGACAGCATCGTTATCTTAAAGAATGCCAGGCAGATGCAGGTGTACCATAAGGGGAGGCTGTTGAAAATGTACCACGTGAGCCTGGGACCTGAACCGGTAGGCGCGAAGCATTTTCAGAATGATGGTAAAACCCCGGAGGGAATCTATCATATAGATGGTAAGAACCCTTACAGCCATTACCACAAGGCCCTTGGTGTATCCTACCCTTCTGAAGAAGACAGAAAATATGCCAGAAAATTCGGGAGGCCAACAGGCGGCGATATTAAAATACACGGGCTGCCAAATGGTTATAAAGGAGATCCGGATGATGAGATAAACGACGACTGGACACTTGGTTGTATAGCTCTTAATAATGTAGAAATTGATGAGTTGTATGAACACGTGACTGTGGGGGTATGTGTGAATATTTTACCCTAATTCCCTCCCGCTGAAAAAGCGGGACCTTGTGCCGGGACTTCGCTGGAGAATATGACTTCAACATTTTGCTCTTTTGCCAGGTTTGCATTCAAACTTTCCTTCAAAAAATTACTCCCAATCATTATTTGCCTGTGGTTTATTGTCAATAGGGGCGACATCGCCTACGAGCTTGGCGGCTATTATTTTTGTCATATCGGGGATTTCTTTGTTAAAGGTGTCTGGTTTGAAGGTAAACCCACCATGTGGCTCGCGGAGATAACTGATGAGTGAATAGCTGATAACAAACAGAATTGTGCCGCCAATCATCAATGCAGTTTCGGGCTCCATTACATGGTGGTAATTGCGGAAAGTGAGTATTCCAATAACGAGGAGTGGTAATCCAATTCTAATGAGGGTAATTTCCTTTTTACTGATGCCTATGACGATGTAAATAACGGGAATTAGAAATGTCCATGACCAGAAAAACCAGCCGAATAACAATGGGCCGCGGATGCTAATGTCAGGGGTGGTTTTAAGGCTGTCTCTGAAGTAGTCAACTACTACGTAGTTACCAGCGGCATAAAAGCAAACCAGGGCTACATAACTTACCCACAACCAGCAGTTATGGAAAAGCAACATCCCCGGTGATCTCATGGCCCGCTTTGAAACAAAATAAAGTACACCCATTACCAGTATCATTACAAAAGGGATTGTGGCCATTGGCCACCCTGTGCCAAAATGCTTATAGGCCGTATAAACAAAAAATAAAAAAAAGAGTGTTGCGACAATCGCGCATATAGTATCAACATACCTTACCGCAAGTACTAAAAAAATTATTACACCAATAAAACCCAACAAAACATCGTGGTGGGAGTATCCTTCATATAAGATCGCCATCAGGCCCATCCATAAGGAATAGCCGCCCGCCCAAACAAGCATATTATCAAGGCCGGAATTATAATGGTTCTTCGAGTGGATGAACATTTCAGCCACTGCAATACTTAATATTCCGATGAAAACACCCACACCACCTGCGCTTTTAAAATTAGCCGCAAGCAGGAACAGAACTGCAATAAACAGCAAAATGATGGCTGTAAGAATTGCAAGCCCGATGCGGATAAAGAAATTTGGTGTATAAAATTTTACCGGGTGCTTTTCGGAGATCGCATTGAATGTAACCTGGTCAATGCACTGTTCATGCAAAGCTTCATCTGCCTGTGCAAGCACATGCCTGCTATACAGCCATTCCTTATTATACGCGATCATTGCTTATTGAATTTTTTGTTAAGGCTGATCAACAGAAATACCAACTCTATGCCGGAACCAATAAAATAAATGCTGCCCAGTAAAATTTCCAAATCACCATTGCTGTGTACATTGGCGAGTAACTTTACCACCACAATACTTACTCCAAAATAACCATACAAGACCGAGGCTACGAGAAAATAAAAATTCCTCGCGGCAATAGCTTTTCGAATATGGTAAAATGAAACGGCTGCAAGTGCAAGGAACCACCAAAAGTAATTATCAAAACTACCGGTTGCCCAGATCAATGAAATGAACAACACATGCAGTCCAAAATTTTTGTAAACAATGGCAAAGTGTTTTTTGATGTTTATATAGGTCGTTAACCAGGCAAACAAATGAAGCAATAAACCAAGTATTACTCCATTAATAATAATGTTCTCATCAGAGTCTTCGAGCGATCGCAAAAGTTTCATGGGGGCAACAGCTATACCCATCCATGCACCCAGGTTGGTTATAGCAAGGCTGAGTACACCAATATGGTCGAAATAATAAGCGAACAGAAATAAAAACACCATGGGGATAAATATGGCGAGTCCCCAGCGCATACCAAATACATGGTACTGGTATTGCAAATACCCGACGAAGGCAAGCATCAAAAGGCAGCCAAGCAGGAGTATATAATCGAACCAAAAATCAGGGGAAGCAACCTGCAACCTGCTGAACGGCGCCGATTTTTTGAAACAATAAAAGAAACAGCTTCCGGCAAGTAAGCCTGTTAGTGTTACCAAGGTTGCATGACCTATGGTGTCTATGTTTTTATATAGAACAATACCCAATCCGGCACTAACCATCAGGATACTTAAATACAGCAGGGTTCTGAGGTCCCACTGAACGGAAATATGCCGGTTCTTTTCATGAACCTTTATTTGTTCCAGCACTTCGGTGGACAACAAGCCTTCCTTTTGCAGTTTTTCAAAAACCGGAATATCCATTAGCAGGCATATTTTAATGATAATGCTAAACTAAACAATATTTTATCCTAATAGTTCATTTCTATAATCCGTGAATAGACAATACTTAAATTATAGCATGCAATATTGTATATTTAATCTACGTTTTAGTTAGTGTTGAAATAAATCACAGGCTTTATGAGTGAAAGGGTTTGAATGTGAATGTCCGTTTTTTACAATTTTATGTATTTTGTGTTTTGCAAATTTGACAAAATCTTAATGATATGACAAAACTAATCATCGCAATTATTTTCCTTTTGATAGGAATACCTGCAGTAAGCAAAGCCCAGGAGGAGGATGCCTTCAAGGAATTTGCAAATGCAGAAAAAATACAAATGCTGAAAGCCTATGCCAAAAAAGATGCAACACTTTTCCAAAAACACCTTGAACAGCTCACTTCTAAGTATGAAAGGTTAAATGCAACCGATCAGCAAAAATATGTGTGGGAACAATGGATGATAAAAGAAGAGTATTACCTGATGGCCGACCTGTATGCTCTGGCCGGAGAAAAAGAGAAAGCGATCAGGTACCTGGAAAAATCAGAAAACTATGATTACATGGACCTCACTACCGATCATGACCTGGATAATATACGTAAAGATGAGCGGTTTAATAAGTTCCTTGATTCAGCAAAGATCAAGGAATCTAAAATGCAGGCATACCGGCAAAATGCAGATAAAAGCGGCGTAAAGTATGAACCACCTGCGGCAATGCCTGTCAGCGTTTATGTGCAGGTAATGCGACAATTCAAAGTCTATTACAATGCGCATAATGCGGAAGAGATTGACAATATGTTCTCAGATACCTGGGGCGACCGAAAAAAATCATTATACACCACCAAAGTTCTGGATGAGCAAATGAAGCAATATGGAAAACTCATCTCATTTAAATATATGGGGCAGGACGAGGGCGACCGTTACCAGGCAATTGCCCTTTTTAAAATGGTTTTTGAAAAGTCAGTTCATGTAATGGGCATTTCCATACATAAGGATCATAAGCTGGGAACATTCAGACCTGAAACCAGTTCACCGTATATTGATAAACTGCTCGCAAAGGAGTTGTAGATTATGTCACAAGCAGAGACGCAAGATTTTGCGTCTCTACCTAAATATCATAAGCTTTAGCCGCTCATTCCTTCACCGGGTTAATTGTTATTTTCTCCGGCACCCAAAAATGAACGTTCATATTATTGCCCTGCAGATTGTTCAGAATAATGGCGTAAAGGTTTTGATTTGAGGTGGAAGATATTTCTATTGATCCATTCGTCAGTGTTGCCGCATTCATCATGTTTGTGTTTATACCGCTCATTAGTTTGTCCATGCTTAGTTCAATGGTGGCAAAATAATTGATCTTGTAAGTTTGCCGGAGCGCTATCCATACTGAATTCATCTCAACAGGCTCATTAATGATCACCCGCAGTGGAATTGAAGTAATGGGACTGTAAGGAAGTGTATTGACTTTCACATACGCGCCACTAAGGTAAAATGCATAAGATGTTTGTGACTGAGCCGGGACAAAGGTCATCGCAAATGACACATTATCCATAGATCTGGCAGGAATTTTTACACTTCCGGGGGAAGTTGGTTGAAAAAAGTTGATACACTTTGCAACAGGGGCGCCATAACTTGTTCGCCTGAAGGAATTCCCAACCTGGTAGGTGACATCGAAGGCCAGGGCACTAACATTGGCATAGCCGAAATTCCATTGGAAATTACTGCCCGGATCAGGTTGTTTAAGATTAAGGTTGTAATAAATAACTCCGACATAACCAGAGTCGGTAGTATTTACATAATTTGCTTCATTAGCAAGATTTGTTTGAGATTCTTTCGTACAAGCAGCCATTAACATTAGTAAGCTGAAGGAAAGAAATAACTGGGGAACCAATAACCGTTTCATATGAATAAAGTTTAAAACACTCAAAGAACCTATTATTATCTGCACAAAATTCCTACCAACAGAACGACTTTGGAATGATGGTGGTCAAAGAGTGCGGTGTTCCTCGTCAACCACTATTAACAAGGCAGCAGATCACTCTTATCGGATAAAAGATTTAACCACATTTTCACAGTTTAAAACGTCTGTTGGATTTGTACAATTTCTATTATTCCAGAGCTCAAGAGCATATTTTGTAAATATTGCAAAAACAACGCCCCTGCCTGAAGGGGCAGGGGCGTCATTTATTAATAGAGTAAACCACTATGTTTATTTCCTTATCATTGATTTGAATACTGCTTCGTTAACTTTCAAAGGATATTCCTGGCGCATTTTTTCATTCCAGTGTTTCTCAAGGAAATCCTGGTATTCTGCAACCACATAACCGCGTGCTTCGTTCAGTGATTTCTGGCCGGGGCCATTGAATACTTCTTTTGCTGCTACAACTGTAAAAGGCGCTGAGGAAGAAAGAACTACTTTTATCTTATCCTTTACAAGTTCGGCCTGGGTAGCATCGTGGAAGCGGGAGAATTCATAACGGCCACGCTGAATGGATACACCATCAGGATGTGCAGAGGTGTTAATTTCTTTCACCATCTCTTCATCCGATACATTCCCGGCCCTCAGCATTGCAAGACCGGAATCAAGTAAAGGCCTTGTTTTGAATTTGTAAACAGCGCCTTCGAAACCGGATTCCCACATATACTTGCTTTTATGGCCTTCGTAGAATGTTGCAAGGCCGGCCGAATCGTGGGCTGCTTTGCTCCATACATTACGGTCCATTAGTTCGAACAGCATAATACCATCGCGGTATTCTTCCATCAGGTTTTTAAACTCAGGATTTTCCTGCACCAGCTTATGTTCTTCAAAATCGTTCACCACATAGTTTACATACATATTGAAGCCATCATGCACTACTGCCGCTTTAGGCCCGTTAAGTTTACCGTGGGTGAGTTTTTCAAGGAAAACAGCAAAATCACTTTGCAGGTAATTTTTGCCTCCAAGCACAAAAACAGGTTTGTTCATTCCATTGTAATCAGATGCGATGATGCTTTTCGCATTCCTGCCTGTGTCTGGTATTGCAACAATCCTTTCACTTATCTCGTTAATAGCCGGAACATATTCTTTAAAGCCGTTCTTTTCCTTTATCTTATCGAAAAACCGGTCTTTTGCAGTTTGTGCCCTGGAGTCATTTTCCACTTTATGTTTCAGTTGAGGGAATATGGTGTCGTATGGAACAAGAGGAATTTTGCTGATCAGTTTAATGATATGGTAGCCGTACTCGGTCTTTACAGGCTCAGAAATGTCGCCTGGTTTTTTAAGGGCAAAAGCTGCATTCTCAAAAGCAAGCACCATGCGGCCTGCGCCGAATGGTTTCAGAACACCGCTATCCTTTACAGAATACTGGTCTTCGGAATACTGGGCAACCAGGTCTCCGAAAGAAACACCATGCTTTATCATAACTTCGATACTATCAGCACGTAGTTTTGCAGCAGTCACCCCTTCTTCGCCTTTGGATTTTGGCGTCATAATCATGATCTGGGCTACCTTTACCTGGCCGCGGTCGGCGCGTTTGTCAAGCACCTTGATAATGTGGTAGCCAAACTGAGTTTTAAATGGCTTGCTGACCTTACCCACCGGTGTACCATAGGCCATATTCTCAAAAGGATACACTGTCTGCAGGGCAGTAAAATAACCTATATCACCACCATTGTCCTTTGAGCCTTTATCATCAGAAAAAGTTTTGGCCATGGTTTCAAAGTCTGCCTTTTTACTTTCCACCAGGTGATAAATACTGTCTATTTTACGATATGGCGCTACTGTATCTGTGCCCGGTGTGCAACTGATAAGAATATGCTCCACACGCACATCCTGCTTCATACGGTCGTATGCTTCGTGTATCAGTTTGTTGGTTACCTGTTCGTCGGTAAGGTAGTTTTTCGCCAGTTGTTTACGATAATTATCCAATTCAACGTTTATGGATGCCACCGTATCCAATTTTTGTTTGTCTGCCTCTGCCACTTTCATCCGGAAAAGGGCATACAGATCAAGGTAACTTTTCAGGGCAGTATCCGACATGTCGGGCTTTTTGTTGATACTGTTCTTTTTATAAACCCTCAGGAATTCATCCTTGGTAACAGAATGATTACCATAAGTAAATAAGGCCTGGGCATAAACGCTCATGGAGCAGACACCCGTAGTAAGACAAGTTAAAAACAGCTTTCGCATTGTGTGTGTATTTTAGGATTTTGTTTTAGTTTTCTTAGCTTTCATTTCCAACATTTCAATTAAGCTACCAAGATTGCTGTGATCCAGCCTTTTTCCCCTGATAATTTTCTTTTCATCCAGCAAATATATGGTAGGGGTGCTATAAACATCATATTTTCCTCTCCAGTCGCCTATATGCTCATGATCCCATGTATTGGTCCACTCATCCAGTTTATATTTCTTAATGAAATTATTGATAGCGGTATCCTCACCCTCAGTAGCCACAGAATAAACTTTCAAACCTTTGCTTTTCAAATCAGACCTGTACAAAGAATCAAGCGCCGGAATCTCATGCTGGCAATGGCCGCAACTGGGCGAATAAAATACCAGAAGCGTATATTTCGATTTTACATCGTTCAGGCTTTCTGTTTTCTTATTCCGGACATTTGGCAATTTTATTTCAGGAGCAAGATTACCAATAACGTTGGGTGCAATTTTTTGTGCACGATCAAAGTACTTTGTCAGTTCTTCCGGACTCAGCCAGAAAGCTTCACCTTTCATGTAATAATTCTCAACAAGGTAAACGAATACCTCGTCCATACCCATGATTTTGCTGTTTTCCACATTGCGGGTGAGCCACCATAATGTGTATTTAAAAATATCTTTAGTGCCATGGGCTTTGCGAAGCAGATAATCAGCTTCCTTTTCCATGCTGTCCGGCCATGGTAATACAAGCCTGGTGAAATATTCATCGAGTTTGGCATCGTAAATGGGTGCATGAATCAACCGGTCGTCCTGGGAATCGAAACCATCCCAGAAATGCGCTTTATAATAGGTATAAGCAAAGGTGGAATCTTTTGTTTTCCCATCCTGCAGATAATGTTCTCCTTCAGGAACCTGTGGCACATCCAGTGCATTGAAAATAGATGCCAGTAATGAATTAGGATATTTTTTCACAGATTCATGCCTGTAATTAGTCAGTTCTTTTGATGATGCTACCGATTTTTTACGAATCGCCGAAGAGTCTGCAGCCGTCCTGGCAGCACTGTATTCCTTCTGGATATCCTGCTGTTTCTTACTATAAACACTTAAAAACTCCACATATTCCTGGAAGTGATCATTTTCAGGCGAATTTTTGAACTTCAGTCCCTCAGGCAACTTGGCTATGTCCGCAGTAATAGTAATATCATCACCACTGTTAATCAGGAATTCAAAATAGGTTTTTCTGTCGCCTAGCAGCATCATATAAATACCACCTACAAAAGTGGAATCGTTGCTTTTAAATTCGGCATTCCCATTCTTATCAAACCTGGCAGAATCCCTTTTATAAATGGTTGGCAGGGGTTTGCCATAATAATGGGCCAGGTAAACAGTAGAGTCTTTAACACCGGGCATTTTTAAATGGATATGGTATCCCTGGCGCGCAAAAGATGATTGTGCCATACCTGCTACTAACAGCATGGCAATAATTGAAATCCGATTCATACTTAAGTTTAGTTAGTTCCGCTATTAAGACGGAAATAAACCGCTATGTGTTGGTTTAGGGTGCCAAAAATAAATCATAAAGTTGGTGTATCCCAATCTGGTTACAGTTAATTCATATTTATAACATTATTTTTACGCATGTTGAAGAACAAAAATGAACCAGGTATTCGGAAAAAAATATTATGTATCTGAATATATTATAAAAAGAGGTTAATTCAGAAACTGAACCAACCTCTTAATTAATCAATGATTCGTATTTAATGCCTACTGCTCAATAACTACATGGAATACTTTATTACCAGCGCCAGAACGCAGATTGAGTATATACATGCCATTTGCAAGGTTGCTGAGACGGAAATGCTCATCAATTTCTCCATTCCTTGCTACAACCTTGCCAGTATAAACCAACTGCCCAATCATATCCGTAATTTCGAATGTAACGTCTTCATCTATTACAATACCCAGGTTACCTTTGATGGAGAATGTTCCTTTGTTCGGATTCGGGACGAGTTTAATATCCATACTGTTTGCTGTAACCTGGTTAACTCCAACTGCCCAAATGTGAATTGTTTTATGTGCATTACCGGTAGCACCTGAACATGGTCCGCTGCTTGTAACCACGCAGGAAACATCATCGAGATCAGAGAAATAACTGCTGGCATATACAGGAAATGTTGCACCCGCAACCGCAAGACCGTTTACAAACCATTGATAGGTTGGTGAAGGTCCGCCTCCTGAAACAGTGGCAGTTAAAACTATCTGTACACCCGGAGCGGCACTTCCGCCATTTGTAGCAGACAGAGTAACGGTTGGCGCAGATGAAACATCAACTGTCATATTAATAGTGTTGCTGACCGCAGTATCAATTAAACGACAATTATAATTACTGTGCAATACACAATATACAAGGTCACCATTTACAGGAGTATAAGTATAGGTCACAGCAGAATCCACTTTAACACCGTTCTTCATCCATGCGTACGCGGGAGCGTTACCACCAAAAGCTGATACAGGTGTAAAAGTAACAGTGGTACCCTGGCAAACTTCATTGCCATGATTTGAAGCTATCAGCACTGATGGAGGCTCCGGTGTATTTACAGTCATTGTCATCCTGTCAGATACTGAAGATGTGGTTGCGCACATGGCATTACCGGTGAGTGTAACCGCTACTATATCCCCATTTACAGGCAGGTAGGCATAGGAATTACCTGTTCCTGCAGTAATTCCGTTGATGGTCCATTGATAAGCAGGTGCAGTACCACCATTAACAGGGATAGCAACAAAAGTTATCAGGTGGCCGGAACAAACAGTATCACCACTGCCTGTATTTATAGAAACTGCCGGAACCACAGAAGGATTAATACCTACTGATACGCTACCAGTCATATTTGAGGTACAGGTGGTAGTTACATTAGTTGCTGTAACCGTGTAGGTTCCCGCAGTCGTCTGCAGACCGAAATCTACCGCGCCACCTGTTCCGTGAATTGTACCCATTGTTGTTCCTGCATGCAGTGTATAATCTATACCAACAGCAGAGTTGGCAATACCAACATGAACACCAGAACCACCCGCACAATAATTACCACCGCCTGTGACTGCATATAATGCAGGTAATGAATTAACAACAACTGATACGCTACCTGTCATACTGTTGGTGCAACCGGTTGTTGAGTTTGCAGCAATAACTGTATAAGTTCCGGGAGTAGTTTGTAATCCGAAATCTATTGCAGTACCAGTTCCTGTAATTGTTGACCCTGTTGGCGTACCGCCTGCAAGCAATTGATAATTGACCCCGCTTTCTGTTCCGCTTATCCCTGCATGAACACCTGCAGAACCGGTACAATAATTACCTCCGCCAATAACTGCGAAGGAAACTGGAAGAGGATTAATATTTATTATGGCGCTACCGGTCATTGCATTAGTGCAGCCTGTTGTTGAATTGGTTGCAACAATTGTAAACATTCCGGCTGCGGTCTGAGCGGGGAAATTAAAGCCGGTACCTGTACCGGTCACAGGGGCGCCAATTGCAGAACCGCCGTTATGCAATTGGTATTGAATGCCTGTAGCAGAACCTGACAGTCCAATTGGAACACCTGCTCCGCCTGCACAATAATTACCACCACCGGTAACCGTATAAACTGAAGGCAGAGGATTAACGGCAATAGTTGCGAATCCGTTCATATTATTCGTACAGCCTGCAGTATTGGTTGCAACTACCGTATAAATTCCACCCGCTGTTTGCAAACCGAAATCAAGTGAACCACCGGTTCCGCTTACCGGTGTGCCTGATGCTCCGCCACCGCTGTAAAGCTGGTAACTTGCTCCGGCAGCCGATCCTGACAGATATACATGTACGCCTGTACCGCCAGTACAATAACCGCCACCACCTGAAACTGTGTACGCCACAGGAAGTGAAAGTAGAGCTATAGGTGCAGCACCTGCCATATTCACAGAACATCCTGTAGATGCATTGGTTGCAGTAACCGTATAATTACCTGCAATTGTCTGAAGGCCGAAAGATATTGGTCCGCCACTGCCTGGGAAGGGCCCTCCTGACAATGTTCCATCACGGTGCAATAAATAATTAACACCAGGGTCTGATCCTGTTAATGAAATAGTAATACCTGCTCCACCTATACAATATCCGGTACTGCTGCCTGCAACGGAATAAACATTTGGTAATGGATTGGCAATTACCGATGAAGCACCCGTCATAGTATTACTGCAACCGGTTGTAGCATTTGTAGCCAGTACGGTATAGATTCCATTTACTGTTTTAAGTCCAAAATCAATCGGAGAACCTGTACCTGGGAGTGCGGCGCCTGAGGCAACTCCACCATTCATGAGTTGATAATTGATGCCAGTGGCAGAACCGTCTAATTGAACATGAACACCTGCTCCTCCGGCACAAAAACCTCCTCCACCAATTACATTAAAATCCTGAGGTAATGGATTAATTGAAACCGAGGTACTACCGGTCATTGTAGCCATACAGCCTGATATTGAATTTGTGGCAACTACTGTATAAATACCCGCAGTACTCTGCAGCCCAAAATCAATTATTGCACCTGTTCCGGGCAAAGGTGTACCCACTCCGGACAATCCATTGTAAAGCTGATAATTTATCCCAATATCTGAACCATTAAGTACCATATCTGCTCCACCTGTACCTATGCAAAATGCTCCACCGCCGGTAAAAGTGTGGGCTGCCGGAAGAGGATCAATATTTATTGTTTCACTTCCTGTCATTGGCGAACTACACATTGTCGTTGCACCCGTCGCGGTAACAGTATAATTTCCGGCTGCAGTCTGTAGTCCGAAATTAATTGGAGACCCTGTTCCGGCTATAATAGCTCCAACTGGTGTGCCCGCGAGGTATAAACTGTAATTCACACCAGCGTCAGACCCATCGAGGCCAATATTAAGACCGGTTGCTCCGGTACAATAATGTCCACCACCTGTTACAGAATGTAAAGCCGGAGGGGTGTTAATGCCAACAACCGCACTGCCATTCATGGATGCGGTACAACCAGGCGTACTACCATGTGCGACAACTGTATAAATCCCGGCTGCAGTCTGCAGACCAAAACTGATAGATGAACCTGTTCCTGTAACCGTTAAACCGGTAGGAATACCACCTAATAACAATTGATAACTGATAGCAGGATCAGAACCTGCAAGACCCACTAAAACACCTGCTCCTGACGGACAGTAATTACCTCCACCTGTTATATTGAATATTGCCGGCAAAGCTGTAATATTCACTGTTGCTGATCCTGCCATATTTTTAGTACAACCTGTTGTGCTGTTAATTGCAACAACTGTATAAATACCTGAAGCCGTCTGCAATCCGAAATCAAGAGGCAAACCTGTGCCCGGCAACGGACTCCCAAGAGCCATCACACCATTATACAACTGATATGATATGCCTGCATTCGAGCTGTTAAGACCTACATGAACTCCCAGACCTCCAGTGCAATCGTTACCACCGCCGGTAACAGTAAACACTGATGGCAGAGGATTGATGTTAACCAAAACACTCCCTGTCATGTTGTTAGTGCACCCCGTTGAGGTATTAGTTGCTACAACTGTATAAACGCCTGAAATAGTTTGTAAACCAAAGTCAATGGCGCCGCCTGTACCAGCAACAGGTGAACCAATACCTGAAACACCATTATATAATTGATAATTCATCCCAATATCAGAAGCGGCAAGACCAACGTGAATACCTGTTCCACCGGCACAATAGTTACCGCCACCAATTACCAGGTATGGAGTTGGAAGAGTATTAATGTTAATAGTAGCGCTACCTGTCATGGTCTGAGAACAACCAGTAGTAGTATTAGCAGCAATTACAGTATATATTCCTGCCGCTGTCCTGGCTCCTAAATCAAGTGAAGCGCCTGTGCCTGGCAATGGAGCGCCAACTGCTGAAATACCGTTGTATAACTGGTAATTGATACCAATTCCGGAATTACTTAATCCAACATGAACGCCGGTACCACCAGCGCAATAACTGCCGCCCCCGGTTACATTCCAGGTGGCTGGAAGCGGGTTAATGGCAACCGTCGCAGAACCGGTCATAGTGTTAGTACATCCCGTTATTGCGTCAGTTGCCCTCACAGTATAAGTTCCGGCCAGGGTCTGTAGACCAAAGCTAAACGCACTTCCTGTGCCAGGCATCGGGCTGCCTGTTGCAACACCGCCAAGTAAAAGCTGGTAGTTGATACCGGTTGCTGAACTTAGCATTCCGATTGTAACACCTGCGCCACCAAAACAATAATTACCGCCGCCTGTTACACTGAAAGCTGAGGGTAGCAGATTAATATTGATCAATACAGTTCCTGACATGTTGTTTGTGCAACCGGTAACCGTATTTGTTGCAACAACTTTATAACTACCTGCACCTGTTTGTAAACCGAAATCAAGCACTCCACCAGTTCCTGCCATTGGCAAGCCTGCCGGAGTAACACCGGCAAACAACTGATAATTAACCCCGGCAGTAGAATTGCTAAGCCCAATATGCAAACCTGCACCTCCTGAGCAATAGTTCCCACCTCCGGTAACCGTGTAGGCAGTTGGTAAAGGATTTATAGAAATAATCGCGCTGCCGCTCATATTGGAAACACAGCCCGTGGTTGCGCTAATTGCCATAATCGTATATACTCCGGCAGCAGTTATTATTCCAAAATCAAGCGAACCGCCTGTGCCTGCCATGGAAGGTGTGAGGGGAACACCGCTGTTCAACAAAATATAAGTTACCCCAACATCAGAACTACTTAATCCAACATGGAAACCTGTACCACCTGCACAATAGCTGCCTCCACCTGTTACATTGTAAATAACGGGTAAAGGATTGACGGAAACTGTTACAGTATTACCCATTACAGCATTACATCCTGTGCCTGGAATAGTTGCAGAGACAGAGTAAACACCCGGCGCAGTAAACAACCCGAAATCCAGCGGAGCGCTGGTACCTGATCCACCCCCTGCCAATGTAGCGCCGTTATACACGAAATAACTTGTGCCAGGCACTGAGCCGCTAAGACCCACATGCACACCACCACTGCCTGCACAATAACTTCCGCCTCCGGTGACAATGAAACTTGCAGGCAATGGATTTACAGAAATCGTAGCGCTTCCCAGCATATTACTGGTACAGCCTGTAGCTGGATTTGAAGCGACAACAGTAAATACGCCCGGTATGTTTATCAATGGTGAAGTAAGCGGAGCGCCGGTACCCGGCAATGACCCCATTAATGTAGGTCCGAGATAAAGAAGATAATTAACACCAACTGTGGAACCGCTCAGCCCGATATTGACACCCGCACCACCGGCGCAAAAACTGCCGCCGCCGGTTACTGTAAAGACCGTTGGCAAAGGGTTTATAGCAACCACCGCTGAGCCAGACATAGTATTTGTACACCCTGTCGTAGCATCGGTAGCTATTACGGTATAAGTTCCGGCAATTGTCTGTAACCCGTATGAGATGGCGGAACCGGTTCCGGCTACAGAACTACCTGTTGGAATACCACCACGCAATAACTGGTAATTAATACCACTTGTGGAATTACCAAGGCCAACAGTAACACCTGTTCCGCCGGCACAATAACCTCCCCCACCTGTTACTGTTACTGTAAATGCTGTGGGCAATGGGTTGACAGTAACTACAGCATTACCGTTCATTGTAGCTGTACATCCCGTTGTCGAATTTGTGGCAACAACCGTATAAGTACCGGCAGTAGTCTGTAATCCAAAATTGAGAATGGTACTCGTGCCCGCCAAAGCAGATCCAACAGAAGTTACACCTCTGAACAACTGATAATTGATCCCGACATTAGATCCATTCAGGCCAATAGTTACACCTGTACCTCCTGCACAATATCCGCCCCCCCCGGTGACATTGTATACGGTAGGAGCAGCATTAACTGCAACAGTAGCGGATGAAGACATTGTCGCAGCGCAAGGACTGCCAAAGTTTGCAACAACAGTATAGGTGCCAGGAGTTGTAAACGCCCCCAAATCCATAAGCGATCCGGTTCCTGAAACAGGCGCGCCTGTTGGAACTCCGCCTATAAGTACCTGGTAACTTATCCCGGCACTGGAACCGCTAAGAAAAATATGAACACCGGTGCCCCCTGAGCAAATAAATCCCCCGCCGGAAACAGTAAACGTTGCAGGCGTTGAAGTGACGCCTACTGTTGCTGTAATGGTACAACCACTTGGGAAAGTATAGGTAATGACTGATGAACCGGCAGATATGCCCGTAGCCACTCCGGTGCTAGAACCGATGCTTACCACACCAGTATTACTACTTGCCCAGGTACCGCCGGGAATTGAATTACTCAAAGTACTGGAAAACCCTGAACAAATACCCAGAGTACCAGTAATAGGAGGAGTAGAAATAACAGTTACAATAGTAGTGGCATAACAACCAGTTGGTATAGTGTAAGTAATAACAGGGTTGCCGCTTGCAACACCTGTAGCTATGCCTGACAATGAACCGATAGTAGCCAATGCCGTATTACCTGAAGACCACGTACCTCCTGCAGTACCATCAGTAAGTGTTACTGACGAACCGGGGCAGAAAGGAGATGTAGCGTTTATGGCAGAAGGCAGTGGATTAATAGTTACTACTGCAAAAGTTGAGCAACCGGTTGAGGTCAATGTAAAAGTAATATTAACCGTGTTGGCTGACACACCGGCTACTATACCTGTTACTGAACCTACCGTAGCAATTGTATTATCGGCGCTGCTCCAGGTACCTGCGCCTGTCGCATCGCTTAACGTTGTTGTTGTGCCCGGACATGCCTGCAAAACCCCGGTTATTGACGCTGGTGTTGGGTTAACAACAGCTGTAGTAGTATAGTTGACAGTGCAACCTGAACCTGAACCATTATTAACAGCCACGGTATAGGTACCTGTTGCTGCAGTGGTGGCGCCTGGTACAGTTGCTGTTGCGCTTGTAGGGCTGGTAATGGAAACAGGCCCTGTCCACGAATAGCCTGTTACATTACTTGAACCATTTGCAAACAAACTTAAAGTACTACCCGGACAAATCGGGCCGCTATTGGTTGCATTTGTAAGGGTTGGTTGCGGGTTAACCGTTACGCTCGTTGTACCAGTAGCGCATGCGTTTGAACCATCCACAGTAGTATATAAATTGTACGTACCTCCTGCAGAAGTACTGGGCACAGTATAGTTCTGGGTTGTGCTTGTTGTTGAAGAATAATAGCTGAGCGGGCCTGTCCAGGTGTAGGTTGCACCTGTCAATGCTCCTGCTGTTAAAGTCAAAGTACCCGTTGGACACACTGGGCTGCTATTGCTTGCGGTTGGTGTTGGAGGTAATATTTCAACCAGATAATCATTTGCCTGGCCGAAGTAATTCAATGCACCCGTGGGTGCGATATTGGCGGTATTGTAGCCTAAATTGGCAGAAGCAGTCCTTACCCGCATGCGGTGCGTACCAAAACCATTAACAGGGATCGTGAGCGTAAAAGCTGTAGCAGTACCCGCAACACCGGCAACAGCACCAACGTACTCGCCTGCATCTCCGAAGCTCCCGTTATCATTTAAGTCTATCCATACACCTACCACCGCCGTGTAGGTGCCACCGTAATTATTATACGTCGCGGTAAAGGTTGGAGTAGAAGACGTGCTGCCTTGTAATTTAAGATGGGACAAATTACCTGTATAGTCAACATAGGTATATGCTGTTCCGCAACATGTTCCGTAAGCGGCATAGCCATAGTCGCTTACACTGTTACTCACATCGTTAAGGGTAGTGCCACAGGCTCCGCCTGCAATCTGGAACTGACCAATATTTTCATTAGGATATCCGCCATTCTGGGCATAAGTGTAGGATGGCATTGTGGGGCAGGCAGCTTCATACCCTACTAAAACAGAGCCAGACGCTACCTGGGCACCTGCACCACAGGCCACAAGACATTGATAATAATTTGCTGCTGTCTGGGTAGTAGTCAACGTAGCGTTTGTTGCACCCGTAATATTTGAAAATGATCCTGTAATACCGGTCAAAGAACTCTGCCATTGATAGGTAAGCCCGGTTGATGCCGGTAAACCTGATAAGCTAACTGAAAACGACCCACACGCTATACCTGCATTACATACTGCTGTTGGTGATGAAGGAGTGACGCTACATGGTGTAGGCTGAAGCCCTGCAGGAGGAGTAAAAGTATAGGTTACACCTGAAGGAATGCTTACCGTACTTGTGAATGGAATATTGGTTGCTGAAGTAACCGTATTATTGGTTACAGCCGTCCAGCTTGCGCCTCCGACAAGATTGAAATCAGCTGTGGTAGCCCCGCTGAGCCCTGCAACAGCATTATAGGCTGGTGAGTAGCTTGTTGTAGATGTATTATAGACAATTTCAGCAACATTTGATGTCTCTTTCAACCTTATCTGGAAAGTAAGCGATTCGGCAGAGCCACCCGAATTAGGGTAATAGGATACGGATCTTTCGCTGTTTGTCCACTGCACTATAAAAATCCTGTTAGGCGCAGAACCTATAGTGCCATAGGTAATCGGATTTGAATTTGCGACATCAACCAGACCACCAAGGAGAATGCTGCCCGCACCACCGGAATATGAATACGTGGTAGCACAGGCATAGCCCATAATGGCGCCATCCTGTCCATTATTTACAGTATGTGGCCGTGGGTTAGTAACAAGTGTTGGTTTACCAAAACTCAGGTGCCCGTTACTATTAACAAATACACTGGAGTATCCTTTACCATTAAAGTAATATACAAATGGCAGAGGCACATTGTACTCCTGTTCAAACCATCCTGCTCCTGAAATACCGGAATTCGGTGGTATCAACGCGGTACCTCCCGACAAGGCAGTATATGTACCGGAGGAATATGCGAAGGTGTAGGAATTTACTTGCCCGAAACAGGCCAGAGTAATGCATAGCAATGCTGAGAGTAAAGAGATTTTTTTCATAAAAAGTATTTAATACTTTAAAATTAGACAAAAAAATAATGGCAACTACTTAACTATTATACTTTATTCAATATTTTTACTGTTCGAAAATACAAAAAAATATTACAGGGCCAAGGAAATATAAATATTTATTATTAACCCTCTATTGATCATAGTATTATCAATATTCTATTATGACGTTATGTTTAACTATATTATGGAAGAAAGCTAAGTTTAAATATACTAAAAGAGGCCCCTTTGCAGGTGCCTCTTAATATTTGTCCATATTAATTTACCGGTTATTGCTCCACAACAAAATGAAATACTTTATGGTCATTCCCTGTCCTCAGATTTAACAGGTACATGCCGTTAGCAACGTTTTGCATATGCACCTGTTCATCTATTGTTCCGTTATGCGCAAGGAATTTATTGTTGAATACGGTTTGTCCAATCATATCAGTTATTTCAAGGGATACCTCCTCATCTGTTACCGGCCCCAATGAACCTTTTAAAGTAAAGTTACCCTTGTTAGGATTAGGTATTAGCTGAACGTCCATATTTTGCAGATTAACCTGCTGCACACCATCTGCCCAGACATGAACGGTAACAGATGCCGAAGCGGTAGAACCGGAGCATGGTCCGCTGGTTGTAACATGGCATGAAACCACATCCTGGTCATATAAATCCTTGCTGGCATAGATAGGCAATGTTGCTCCAATAATATCTCCCCCGTTTAGTTTCCATTGAAAGGATGGCGAAGATCCGCCGTTAACCACGGTTGCGGTAAATACTATCCTGGTTCCCGGAGCCACGCTCCCACCCTGTGTTGCAGTAACCGTTACACTAGGTGTAAGCGGAGCATCCACAGTCATGTGTATGTGATTGCTGATGCCCGAATCCAGCAGACGGCAATGATAGTTGCTTTCTAAAATACAGTAAACATCATCTCCGGTAAGTGGTGTAAAACTATACGATGCTGATGTCCCGGCAAGTGAATTGTTCTTCATCCATTTGTAAGTTGGTGCATTGCCTCCGAATGAAAGTATGTTGGTAAAAGTTACCGGGGTGCCCTGGCAAACTTCAGCGCCATGGTCAGATGAAATCAAAACTCCGGGCAACTCATTTGTAATAACTGTTATGGCCCTTATATTAACCGCCAGTAAAGAAGTAGCACACATTGCATTGCCGGTCATTATTACGCCTACATCATCGCCATTCACAGGCAGGTAGGCATAGGTATTACCCATACCTGCTGAGATACCGTTTATTGTCCATTCGTAGGTTGGAGATAATCCTCCGTTTACCGGTGTAGCGGTAAAAGTGGTAAGACGTCCTGCACATGCAGTATCACCGCCGGGTGTGCTCATGTTTACAGCAGGTGTAACTAAAGGATTTACCGTAACAGTGGCTGTTCCTGTCATATTAGCAGCACATGTTGTTGCAATATTGGCAGCAGTAACTGAATAACTGCCTGAAACAGTCTGCAAACCGAAATCAAGCGGTGCGCCTGTACCATGACGAGTTACCAATACAGAACCGGATACGAGGGAATAATCAACACCGGTTACGGAATTTGCAAGCCCAATAGGTACACCCGTACCACCCGCACAGTAATTTCCTCCGCCTGTTACCGCGAAAACAGCAGGCAGGGCATTGATAATCACCGGAACACTTCCGGTCATATTATTGGAACATCCTGTTGTAGTATTTGTAGCAACAACTGTATAGGTCCCGGATGCTGTATGTAAACCAAAATCTATCGCGGTTCCGGCTCCGGTAATTGCAGTACCGGTTATAATTCCATCTTTGTATAATTGATAGCTGATACCTGCAGTTGTAGTGCCAAGCCCAATAGGTACACCAGTTCCGCCTGCACAATAATTGCCGCCTCCAATAACCGGGAATGCTGCCGGCAACGGATTGGTACTGATTGAGGTACTGCCAGTCATTATATTACTACATCCTGTAGCAGTATTTGCAGCAAGTATTGTATAGGTACCTGTAGCTGTTTGCAGCGGGAAGCTAATAGCAAACCCGGTTCCGGAAACGGGGAGCCCTGTATTTGTTCCTCCAATCATTAACTGGTATTGAATACCGCTCTGAGAACCGCTCAGGCCTACATGCAATCCGGCGCCTCCTGCGCAATATACTCCTCCGCCTATTACAGTATAGGTGGTTGGTAACGGGTTAGCGATAACTGTTGCGAATGCATTCATGTTGGTGATACATCCGGAAGTCAGGTTTTTAGCTATAGCCGAATAAATGCCGCTCGTTGTCTGAATACCAAAATCAAGAATACCGCCTGTACCAGTGTCCGAAACCCCGGTAAAAATGCCACTCCTGTAAAGTTGGTAATAAATACCTGAAGCCGATCCGGATAGTTGAACATGAACACCTGCCCCGTCACTGCAATATCCACCTCCTCCTGTAACAGTAAAGGCATCAGGTAAAGAGGCAATAGCCACTGCTGGGCTGCCAGCCATATTCATGACACAACCTGTCGTTGAATTTGTACCAACGACTGTATAGGCGCCGGCAGTTAGCTGCGGCCCGAATGATACCGGACCGCCAGATCCCGGCAGTGCACCACCGACGGATGTACCACCACGGTAAAGCTGGTAGGTGACTCCAGGGTCAGACCCGGGAATTGTTATAATGACGCCTGTTCCGCCTGCACAATAAAACGGGCTGCTGCCTGTTACTGCATAAACTACAGGTAATGCTGAAGCAGAAACACTTGCTGATCCTGACATAATTCTTGTGCATCCTGTTATAATATTTGTAGCTTTTACCGTATAAAGTCCGCTTACTGTTTGTAATCCGAAATTAAGTGCAGACCCGGTACCTGTCAATGGTGTTCCGGATGCAGCAGGACCATTATATAGCTGGTAAGTGATGCCACTTGACGATCCACTCAATAAAACAGGAACACCAACACCACCTGCACAATAATTACCACCACCACTTACATTAAATATACCCGGCAATGGGTTGGTGGACACGTTTACTGCACCTGTCATATAAGAGGTACATCCTGTTATAGCATTTGTTGCCAGCACTGTATAAATTCCCGCAATTGTTTGAAGTCCAAAATCAATAATTATACCGGTTCCCGCAACAGACGGGCCGAATAGTGTACTGTTTTTATATAGCTGGTAATTAGTACCAGGCTCTGATCCGCCAAGCAATACATCAACGCCTGGATCACCGGAACAATATCCGCCACCTCCCGATATAGTATAAGTAGTTGGTGAAGAATTAATCCCGATTACAGCGCTGCCAGGCATAGGATTAATGCAACCAGAAGGTGTTGCAGTAGCAAGAACGGTATAAGTTCCGGCAGCAGTGTGCACCCCGAAATCAAGAGATGAGCCGGTACCGGCTACCGGGCTGCCTGTAATACTGCCTCCATTCAAAAGCTGGTAAGTGACCGTTGTTTCAGAACCATCGAGGCCAATGGATTCACCCGTTCCGCCGGGGCAATAATTACCACCACCTGTAACCATATGATCCGTTGGCAAAGCGCTGATGCCTGCAACTGCACTGCCACTCATGGTAGCAACACACGTTGGAGTACTGCCGTGTGCAGTAATGGTATATAGTCCGGCAGTTGATTGCAAACCAAAATTCAAAGGTGAACCTGTACCTGCTACCAATGAGCCAACAGGTGAGCCCGCATATAATAACTGATAATTGATACCCGGTGCAGAACCTGAAAGCCCAACAGGAACTCCTGCGGTGCCTGGGCAATAATTACCACCACCGGTAACACTGTATACAGAAGGTGATGCAGTGATAAGCACAGTTGCAACACCCGGCATGTTCATTACGCATCCTGTAGTGATATTAGTTGCTGTTACTGTATAGGTTCCTGAAACAGTCTGCAATCCAAAAGCAAGCGGCGATCCTGTTCCTGTCAACGGGCTGCCTACTGCTGTTCCGCCATTATATAATTGATAGCTGATGCCGGCATTTGAGCTATTGAGCCCAACATTAACTCCTGATCCTCCTATGCAGTCGTTACCACCTCCAGATACATTATAAAGCGATGGCAAAGCATTGACAACTAACGCAGCGCTCCCTGACATCGTATTGGTACATCCCGTAGTCAAATCAGTTGCAACAGATGTATAGATACCTGCTATGGTTTGTAAACCAAAGTCAACAACGCCACCGGTACCGGCCATTGCTGACCCAATACCGGAAACGCCATTATATAACTGATAAGTTACCCCGGTTGACGAAGCTGCGAGGCTGACATCTGCACCGGTCCCCCCGGCACAATAACTACCGCCACCGGAAATCAGGTAAGGTAGCGGCAAAGGATTAATGGTGATCGAAGTGCTGCCTGTCATATTGCTCGTACATCCTGAGGTTGCATCAGTGGCAACAACAGTATAAGGACCTGCCCCTGTTTTGGCGCCGAAATCAAGCGAAGTTCCTGTTCCTGGTTTTGCAGCGCCAACTATCGTAACGCCATTATATAACTGGTAATTTACCCCAATAGATGAATTGCTTAAATTAACATGAGCCCCTGATCCACCGGAACAATAACTGCCACCACCGGCTACATTAAAAGGAGTAGGTAAAGGACTGATACCTATTATAGCAGTACCGGTCATTGTATTCGTACAACCTGTTGTAGCGTCAGTGGCTATGACACCGTAAGTTCCGGTTAAAGTCTGAATACCGAAATTTAATGTACCTCCGGTTGATCCTGCAAGCGGACCACCGACAGGTGAACCTCCCATGAATAGCTGGTAATTAACTCCCGTTGTTGAGTTGGAAAGGCTTATTGGTAATCCCGTCCCGCCGAAACAATAATTTCCTCCACCTGTTACGCCATATGCTGATGGTGATGCGATAACATTTATCAATGCACTGCCACCCATTGTATTCATACAACTGGTAACAGTATTTGTTGCAACTACCGTATAGTTACCTGCTGTTGTTTGTAAACCAAAATCCAGGATACCGCCGGTACCTGATATTGTCGCTCCAACTGTTGTAACACCATTGTATAACTGGTAATTGATGCCATTATCAGAATTGGCAAGTCCGATATGAAAGCCACTGCCTCCTGAGCAATAACTGCCACCTCCGGTTACTGCATAAACAGTCGGTAGCGGGTTTATAGAAATGTTTACGGTGCCATTCATATTGCTATTACAGCCGGTTGATGTATTTACAGCATATACTGAATAAGTTCCTGAAGCAGTCTGTGGACCAAAATCTATTGCGCTGCCTGTGCCCGTTGTAATTCCGCCAACAGGCAAACCACTTTTTATCAATTGGTAATTTGTGCCAGCAACCGAACCACTCAGAAAAACATGATATCCGCTGCCACCTGCGCAATAGGTTCCGCCACCTGTAACGTTATATAAAAACGGTAACGGATTAATTGTAATTGTTGCGCTTCCGGTCATATTACCTGAACACCCTGTAGATGAAAGTGTACCTGTAACAGTATAAACACCGCTTCCTGTTTGTAATCCGAAATCAAGCGGAGCTCCGGTACCAGATGCGCCTCCCACAAGTGAGACGCCATTATAAAGAAAATAGTTAGTACCCAACACCGAACCATTGAGTCCGATGTGAACTCCGGTGCCACCTGCACAATAAACACCACCGCCTGTTACATTAGACACAGCCGGCGCAGGATTGATCACAACTGTTGCACTGCCAGTCATATTTGTGCTGCAAGTAGTTAATGGGTCAGTTGCAGCAATGGTATAAATGCCTGCTACGATCCTTAGCCCGAAACTAATAGCGGTTCCGGTACCGGTAATGGGTAAACCGGTCGCAATTCCTCCAATGTACAATTGGTAACTTACACTGGCTGTCGAACCTGCTAATCCAACCAACACACCCGAACCACCAACGCAAAATGAACCACCCCCGGTCACAGAATAGGCCGTTGGCAATGGCCTTAATGACACAGCAACGGTTCCCGTCATATAAACCGGGCAGAATGTGGTAGTATTGGTAGCAACTACATTGTAGTATCCTACCGGTTGTGCGGGAAAAGTAATAGGAAACCCGGTACCTGTTATGGCCACTCCGACCGGAGTACCGGAAGAATAAAGCTGGTAGCTGACACCGCCCTGAGACCCGCTGAGACCAATCGCCACACCCGTTCCGCTGGGGCAATAGCTTCCGCCTCCTGTTACAGTAAATAAGTTCGGCAATGGATTAATCACCACAGTTGCACTGCCGCTCATATTCGTCGCACATGAAACACCCGGATTAGCAACAACAGTATAATTTCCTGCTGCTGTATTCAACCCAAAATCGAGTGAAGTTCCGGTTCCTATCAACTGGCTTCCTATAGGGACACCCGCCAGCAATAACTGGTAGGCGACACCGATATCCGAGCCACTAAGCAGGATGTGTACACCGGCGCCACCGGCACAATAATTGCCACCGCCGGTAACAGCGTAAACATTGGGCGGATTGGTAACATTGAGCGTCGAGGTGGAAACACAACCCGTGCTGGGAATCGCATACGAAATTATGGTAGTACCAAGCGCCAGGCCTGCAACCGATCCGGAAGAGGACCCTATTACAGCAACACCGGTATTAGAGCTAAGCCAAAGTCCGCCTGTTGGAGAACCGGTAAATGTTGGTGTTGAGGTGGTACACATTGCCAATACTCCGGATATTGCTGGAGATGTATAAATAGTTACGTTCGTAGTTACGGGTGCTGGACATGAATTCACACCGTTAACAGATACCGAAACACTATATACACCTGCATTTGCCGGAGGGCTCACCGAATTTACATTTATCGTCGTATTCGAATATGGCGACGGACCGGACCATGTATATACTGCTCCGCATGCCAGCGAAGGATTTGATGTCAGTGTCAATGTCCCCGGCAAACACAACGGCGAATTCGCAGTCAAAACCACATTCGGCAAAATCTGCACATTGTAGTCAACCGATGTTCCAAAACTAAGTGCCGTGCAGCCTGTTGTTATGGCCTGTGCATTGTTGGCAATGATCCGCATTCTGTGAGTTCCAGGATTTGCGGTTGCAACTGAAGGAATCGGAATACTGAACGAATAAAAATAGGGCGCGCCTACTAAATCTCCTGCACTCGTATTAAAGATGAGTTCTGACGCGTCAAACGTACCGCTGTTATCAAAATCAATCCAAACATATACGTCATCTCCGTCCACTAAACTGTTTATACTGGCAGCATAACTGTTCCCCGCAAATAATTTAACTGCCGGATTACCGGTATGGTCAATATTTGTTGCACCACATAACAAAGGTCCTGCATCATTTATGGAAGTGCCACATTCACCGGCTAAGGTAAATGAATTTACACCATCCCCTGCGGTACATCCGCTGGCAGAAGTTGGATTACAATAAGCTGCGTTTATTCTTCCAACGTATAAACTTGTTGAAGGTGCAGTAATACCGCTGTTATTACAGGTTACATTGCATCTGTAGAATTTTGGTGCGGCCTCAGTTGTAGCAAAAAAATAATTGCTGGTAACCCCGCTGATATTCGTCCATACGTCATTGCAGGATGAACTTTGCCACTGAAAAGTAATACCCGTTTCCCCCGACGCCCCGATGAGCGACAGTGTAAATGCACCCGTGCCCGTGACCATTGTTGAGGTGGAGGAGGCATTCCCCGATGTAGGCGTTCCGCTGCACGGCACAACCGATGTTGTTGCATTGTTCGAAGCGCTGGGTGCACTGTTGCACACCGTGTCAACCGCAGTGATGGTATAATAGTATGTTACCCCTGAAGTTAATCCGGTAATATTAAACGGGCTTGTTACGATGGAACCTGTAGAAGGATAACCGAAAGCAGATATGGTCATTCCTGCATCAGTACACACATTCAGTAAATAGGTGTATGTTGAACAAACACCGCCGCCGGCTGCAGGTGCACTCCAGGTTACACCTGGTATGGTAGTGGCTGTTGGTGTTCCCGCACCTGTTAGCGTTGGTGCGTTCGGGCAGGTCGTAATATTTGTGGACGAAACGCCTGTATTAAAAACAGGACCTCCTAAACAGCCTGTATTGTTATACGGAAAAAGTGTCATTGTGTAATTTGTGTTCGCGGTCAACGCTGTTGATGTCGTAACTGATGAACCACTTCCCACGCCCACTATTGTTCCGTTAGACCCAACAGCAGTACCCACCGTTATTGCCTGCCCATTGGTAGGTGTGCCGGATAAAGCGCCACTGCTCATAACCAATATATAACCGGTAGGCGCAGGAGAAGGTGGCGTAAATGTAACAGTACTGGTTGTTGCTGTATTGGTATAAGAAAGACCTGAAGGAAAACCAGGGGAAGTACAAGCTGGTATAGTTACCGCAACCTGATAATTATCAATAGACATAGTTTTCCCCGCACCGGCAGTCCAGGTATACAAGGCCCCGAAGTTTACATTTACCTGGCTGGTATATGTATTGTCAGTAACAGATGATCCCTGCTGAAGTGTTACACCACTTGACGGATCAGCAAATGCGGAAGCCCCATCATCTCTCACATACAGCGACCACTGATTGGTAGCAGGATTGTATGTTACCCGCACACTGTAAAAATCTGTTTTTGGAATAGTTGTGGTTTGAGTAATCAGTGCTACGTTTGTGCCCATACCCGCACTAAACCTCACTAACGAAACTCCTCCGGTTGCCGATGAATTGAATACGACACCGTAACCTTTTGGCGAGCCATTAAGAATGTTACCTGCTGCATTACCACACAGGTCTATTCCCCCTGCCATAACCGTAGTGGTAGGAGCATTGCTGGTAACAGCGGTATTCGTCCGCATATTAAATGTCCAGGTAATCAGGCCAACATTTGCAGACAAAATGCGGCTAAATGGAGAGGAATAGGGAGCCATTGGCGCGTAGAACAAACCCTTTGTTTGAGCGGCGGCGCCGGTACCACTATTGATATTCGCCCTGTAATTACTTCCGCTTACAAGGGTTGTAGTTATGGTAGCTCCGGTGCCTAAGGTGAATTTATAAAGTGTTGCTGGAGTACCGTAGGACGTAGCTGTTGTAAAAGTTGCCCTGTCAAAATTATCTGAAAAGACCGTAGTTTGTGCTTTTAACGAATTACTGGAAATTGCCGCTAATACCAGCAGGCAAATGATAGAATAGGTCTTCTTCATAAAAAAATAATTAAATTGTAAAAATAAAACTATAAAATATTTTTAAATACCTTTTCAATATAAATGAAAAAATATATTTAGTGCAATTAAAATAACTTTTAGTAAATAATATCAATCAGTATTAGACATATTCCCCAATCCAATTAGTTGGGCATTTTCATACATTAATAAAATTAATTAATCAAAAAATTTATTCAAATTTATGTGACTGTTTTTGAAATCAACAGACTTTCATTTTAACTATCTTGTGTACTCAGCACCAACTCTAACATTCTTCAAACGAAAATTTGGGCGAATTTCAGGGTACATGTTTCATCAAATTAATCTACTTTTAAATCATCTTATACGATATTTTTGTATGTTAAAAAGTGCCGGGTAATCTTGATAAATATAAACAATAGAACAGATTAAGTAAAATTATCAAGGCGAGTCATTAAATTTTATGATCTTAATCATAACTATTTTATTAGGATTGTATACTGGTTTATCAATGCGCTGTTTGAGTATACTACCATTCACAAAAAAAGACGCCCCGATAGGCGTCTTTTAAAAATTCAATAATGGGTGCATTTATTCACTGGTCTTTGACCCCTTCTCTTTTAATTTTTCTTTTTTCCTTTCCAGCATATCTATTACCCCGCCAATGTTGGTATGATCCAGCCTTTTACCACGTATAATCTTCTTTTCATCAAGAATATATATGGTTGGTGTACTGTACACATCATATTTGTTATGATAGTCGCTGGTATGGTCAGGGTCGTAAGTGTTGATCCATTCACCCATTTTATACTTGGTAATAAATTCATTGATCGCTTTATCGTCGCCCTCGGTTGCTACTGTAAATATTTTCACACCCTTGGCTTTCAATACATCATTATATAGTGAATCAAGTCCCGGCATCTCATGCTGGCAATGCCCGCAAGTAGGTGAATAAAATACTACTACTGTATATTTTGCCTTTGTCCCCATCAGGCTTTCAGGCTTTTTGGTAGTAACATTGTTCAGTTTAATTTCCGGGGCTATATTACCGATCACATTCGGAGCAATATCCCTGGCGCGTTTAATGTACTTTTCCAGTTCCTCACTGGTAAGCCACACAGCATCACCTTTCATGTAATAATTCTCAACCAGGTACACGAACACCTCGTCCATACCCATTATTTTACTGTTCTCGGCATTATGTGTCAGCCACCAGAGTGTATAATGGAATACATCCTTGGTTCCCCTTGCTTTTTTAAGCAGGAAATCGCACTCCTTTTCTACGCTATCCGGCATTGGCACAACCATCTTGGTCATATACTCTTCAATACGGGGGTCAAAAAGAGGCGTATATATCAGCCGGTCATCCTGGAAATTAAATCCATCCCAGAAATGTGATTTATAATACTTGTAGGCAAAGGTGGAATCCTTGGTTTTGCCATCTTCAAGGTAGTGTGGTCCCTCCGGCACTTCGGGAACCTCCATGGCATTGAACACTGCGGATAATAAAGTCCCCTTATGAGCTTTGGCATAGTCCCTGCGGTAGTTCGTCAGCACCTTTGATGATGCTATTGACTTTTTCCTGATAGCCTCCGTATCAGAACTTGTACTTGCTGTCTTAAGCTCTTCCTTTAATTTATCCTGCTCTTTACTGAACCCTTTTAAATAATCAACATACTCTTCGAACCGGACATTCTCCTCAGAATTTTTAAACTTCACCCCATCCGGCAACTTGCTTTTGGTAGCTGTAATGATCATATCATCCCCTTTATTCAATAAAAATTCGAAATTGGTGCGGGCTTTGTCGTTGATCAGTATAATATAAATGCCACCAACAAATGTAGAATCCTTAATATCAAAAGTTGCGGTACCATTATGATCCAGGTAAGCGGAATCGGTTATGAAAATGGTAGGTCGCCCCTTTCCGTAATAATGTACGAGATATACCAGGGAATCTTTTACGTCCGTCATTTTCAGTTGAACACGGCACATCTGGCGGGCGCTCACAAATTCGCCCATTGCTAACAGGAGTAATACAGTAAAAAGTGTAATTTTCTTCATAATTATAAATGGTTAGTTTGTTTCGTCATTAAGACAACATCAAAACTGTTTACGTTGGTTTAGAAAATCAAAAATAAATCATAAAATCCGGTGTTCTATTAGCTAAGGACTAAATTTGCGATTTATTTTAAAAACTATAACAAAATTTTGACACGTAAAAACAAAAAGTCTCCGCCGCTTCTAAATATTAAAATTGAATCGTATGCTGCTGAAGGCAAGAGCATAGCACGTCTTGAGGGTGGCAAGGTGCTTTTTGTAGATAATGCTATTCCTGGGGATGTGATAGATGTAATAATTATTAAAGATAAAAAAAGCTGGGCACAGGGGCGTACTATCAGGTTGGTTGAGCCATCTCCGCAACGAATTGCCCCCTTTTGTCAGCATTTTGGCGTTTGCGGTGGCTGCAAATGGCAGATGCTACCCTACCCGCAGCAACTTGTTTACAAACAACAGCAGGTGGCCGATCAACTTTCCCGGATTGGGCAAATTGAGTTACCGGAAATTCAACCGATAACAGGCAGTCCGCACGAAACACAATACCGCAATAAACTAGAGTTCACCTTTTCCACGCACCGTTTTCTCACGTTTGAAGAAATCGCACAAAGAGACGAAAAATACACCCCTGTCCCGGCGCTTGGTTTTCATGCACCCGGACTATTTGATAAGGTTGTAGAGATCCAAACCTGTTACCTGCAAAGTGAACCTACTAACCTGCTTTTAACCATTTTAAGAAAATACACTACCGAACAAAACCTTCCTTACTATGATACAAAAGCACAAACCGGCTGGTTAAGGAACGTCATCATACGTGTCGCATCTACCGGCGAGGTGCTCATCAACCTGATCATGCAGCACGAAGACAAAGAAAACAGGGAAGGTATTCTGCAGCACATTCTTGCAAATATCCCCTCAGTCACTTCTTTGAATTATACCATTAACCCAAAAGTCAACGATACCATTTACGATCAGGAAGTGGTTTGTTATCATGGCAGGAATTATATAGAAGAAAGGCTGGAAGACTTCCGTTTTAAAATATCACCAAAATCCTTTTTCCAGACAAACACCTACCAGGCCGAAGCCCTGTACAGAATAACAAGAGAATTTGCCGGACTTACCGGCGCCGAAACATTATACGATCTTTATTGCGGCACAGGCAGTATCGGTATTTTCTGTTCCAAAAACGCAAAAAAGATAATTGGCATAGAGGTGGTGGAAGATGCTGTTAAAGACGCCTATGAAAATGCCGCCCTCAACAACCTCGGCAATTGCAAATTCTTTGCCGGTGATGTGGAAAAGGTTTGCACCGATGCATTTTTCGCAGAGCATGGCCGACCGGATGTGATCATTACCGACCCGCCCCGTGCAGGCATGACCGAAAAACTGATCAATCAACTACTGAAAATTCTTGCACCCAAAGTGGTCTACGTAAGCTGTAACCCCGCCACCCAGGCCCGCGACCTCCAGTTACTCGATGCAGCATACAGGATCACCCGTTTACAACCGGTGGACATGTTCCCGCATACGCATCATATCGAGAATGTGGCGTTGCTGGAGGTGAGGTAGTTAGGGGGCACTTATGATTTGCATAAAACGCTTTGGAAGCCCAAAGGGCTTCAATGTGAATAGCCCCAGGTGAAACCTGGGGTACAGACACGACATGGACCAACCCCGAAGGGCGTTGAATGTGGGGTGGAAAAATGCAGAATCCCTAAACTTTCAGAAATGATCAACAGGGAAAATTATGCTCGGATAGTGTGACATATTTATCCATACGGTTTTTCCCGACATTCATTGCAACTCCCCGTTATTTATCATATTCCTCACTTTGTACTTGTATAGGTCAAGGTTCAGTTCATCTGTTTCGTCTTTTAATTGCAGCAGTTGTTCCTTGTATTTACCTGCATTATCATGATCTGCATTTTCACCATGATACCTGATATAACTGACAAAAAATTTGTGGGTACGCTTTACAAATGCTACTGTATGTTCCATGTACAATTTCGTTCTTCTTTTCAGCTCAAATGCTTTATCAATTTCTTTGAGCGAATCAATAACATGCTGCAGATCAATAATGCTTTCTACAATCACCGGGTACTCATTGTTAATCGTATCAATTACTTTCTGGTCAACAGATTCTCCCGTATCAGTCGCCTCTAAAGCTTTCGTTATTCGCCCGAAATATTTGTTCATCAGGGTATCAGTCACTTTTATGCTGGAATCCATGGTTTTATAAAAATGACGACACTCATCATGGCTGGGCTTCGGTTCCTCACAGGAATTCAATAAAAATAAAGTAGCAATAATAGAAAGCTGTACACAGGCAATTCTCATTATCCAAAAGTATTCATAAATATTTCTTAATAAAATACCCGCAGCTAATTCCCCCTCCATGTCACCCTGTTTTATAAATTCATTTTTCATATCTTGCAAATAATTCAACCACGAATCCACACTATATGAGGAATTTCAGTCAACTGCTTATGGTAGCCGCCATGATTTTTACGTGCAATATTAATTCCCATGCCCAGACTGCCGATGAGATAATAGAGAAACATATCACCGCCATTGGCGGGCTCGAAAACTGGGAAAAAGTTACTTCTGTAAAAATAACAGGCAGCATGAATTTTAGTGGCGTGGAAATACCTATTACTATCACTACCCTGCAAAAGAAAGGTCAGCGTGTTGAATATACAGTCAACGGCATGACAGGTTATCAACTGCTCACAACCACCGGTGGATGGGGATATACCCCCTTCGCCGGTCAGACAAAACCTGAGGCAGTTGCTCCTGAAAAAGTAAAAGAATCGCAGGACGACCTTGATATACAGGGCCCGCTGATAGATTACAAAGCCAAAGGCAACCAGGTAACTTTTCTTGGCAAAGACCAGGTAGATGGCACAGAATGTTATAAACTTAAAGTGGTTTGTGCCGGCGGCAAAGAAAAGACCATGTTCATAGATGCTGCTAATTATTATCACATTCGTACAGTGGAAAAATCAAAGGCAAACGGTAAAGAAGAGGAAGATATCAGCAACTATGGAAATTTCCGGAAATTGCCGGAAGGCATTGTTTTTGCAATGTCGGTTGATGAAGGTGAGGGACCCGCTACATATAAAACAGTGGAAATTAACAAGCCCATTGATGAAACCATTTTCAAACCATCTGAAACTAAAAAGTAAACTTTAAAAACAATAATGAAATGAAAAAGATCACACACTTAATTCTTGCGCTTACTTTTTGTATTGCAGGATCCATTTCCGTAAAAGCACAGACGGCTGACGAGGTCATCCAAAAACACGTAACTGCAATAGGCGGGGTTGACAACTGGAAAAAAATAAATACCATAAAAATGGTGGCATCAACCAATGCCCAGGGAACGGAAATCCCTATTAACATTACTATACTTCAGGGTAAAGGAATGAAAGTTGATTACACATTCAGTGGCATGACGGGTTGGTCAATAATAACTGAAAAAGCAGGGTGGAGCTACAGCCCGTTTGCCGGTCAAACAAAGGCTGAAGCTATACCAGAAGAATCATTAAAACAATCGCAGGACCAGCTTGATGCGCAAGGACCATTAATTGATTACAAAGCAAAAGGAAATACTGTTACCTACCTCGGAAAAGATGATGTGGAAGGAACTGATTGCTTCAAGATAAAATTGGTATATAAAAACGGCAAGGAAGAAACCATGTATTTTGATGCTTCCAACTACTACCATATCCGCTCAGTATCCAAAATAAAAGCTGACGGAAAAGAAATGGAAGTAACCCAAAACTTCGGGGATTTCCAGAAACTGCCAGAAGGAATTGTTTATGCTATGTCACAGGATGGAGCAGGTGGTCAGATGAAAATAAAGAGTGTAGAAATCAATAAACCAATACCAGATGATTTCTTTAAGCCGGAAGAGCAAAAAACTACAGACATCAAGAAATAAGAGATCAGGTACAATCTGTTATTAACTTTTAACCGGATATTCCGGATAATTTCATTTTATGAAGAAGCTACTTTTCCTTTTTGCGGCATTCCTGATCGCAGGTAATGTATTCACCCAAACGAAGATCAACTCCTACACCTTTGGCGCTATGGAGGCCCGCTGGCTGGGCCCTGGCACCATGAGCGGCCGTATCACCGCTATTGCAGGCGTGAACGCCGACAGCAAAACGCTGTACGTTGGCACAGCCGGTGGCGGCGTTTGGAAAAGCACAAATGCGGGCGCTTCCTTCAAACCGATTTTTGATAAGTATTGTATGAGCATTGGCGCAATAGCTGTTGATCAGGCTACTCCATCAACCGTATTTGTCGGTTCAGGTGAAAGTAATATGCGAAATACCGTTTCCATCGGCGAAGGCCTCTATAAAAGCGCCGATGCCGGCGACAACTGGGTGAAAGTAGGTTTGGATAGCACAGAGCACATTGCCAAAATAATCATTGACCCGAAAAATCCTAAGAATATTTATGTTGCCGCCCCCGGCCCGCTATGGTGCGACAGCAAGCACAGAGGTCTTTACAAATCCACAGATGGTGGTGATACCTGGAATAAGATTTTCTACATTAATGAAAAAACCGGTTGTGCCGATATTGCCGTGGATCCGGCAGACCCCAATACTGTTTACGCAACCACGTGGGAGTTCAGGCGCTTTCCGTACGCGTTTAATTCCGGTGGCAATGGCAGCGGCATGTGGAAAAGCATGGATGGCGGCAAAACATGGAAAGAACTGAAGAACGGACTTCCGCCTAAACCATTTGGCCGCATCGCGCTTACACTTGCTCCCAGCGCCCCTCAGAATATGATCGCGATTGTGGAGGCCAAAGAAACCGGCCTCTATATTTCATCAGACGGTGGTGAAACATGGAAATCGCAAAGCGCTACTACCAATGTAGTCTCCCGTCCTTTTTATTTTAGTTGCCTTGTCATTGATCCGAAAGAACCCAAAAGGGTGTACCGTCCGGGTTACGGTTTCTCCTATTCCGATGACGGTGGTTATTCATTCACCGATGCCTCTTATGATGGCGGGTGGGTACATAGTGATCATCATGCCCTCTGGATCAATCCGAATTATACTAATCAAATGTACCTCGGCACTGATGGCGGAGTTTACTTCAGCCTCGACCGCGGTGCTACCTGGATGTTTGTATACAACCTGCCTGTTGGCCAGTTCTACCATGTGGCAGTTGACAACAACAACCCATACCGCATGTATGGCGGTCTCCAGGACAACGGAAGCTGGATGGCTCCTTCGGCTGCACCGGGTGGTGTTAATAATTCCAGCTGGCTCGATATGTATGGCGGCGATGGCTTTTGGGTACAGCCTGATCTTATGGACAACAACATTGCCTTTGCCGAATCGCAGGGAGGTAATATGGCTCGTATAGATCTTACCACTTTCAAATCTGTTGACATTACACCTCAGGCCGGCAAGGATGACGAAAAGCTCCGCTGGAACTGGAATACCCCGATAGTTACCGGCCAGGCCAATCGCAGAAACTTATACACCGCTGCTCAATACTTGTATAAATCTGTTGACCAGGGCCGCACCTGGCAAAAAATATCACCCGACCTTACCACAAATGATAAGAAAAAACAACAGCAGGAAGAATCAGGCGGACTAAGCGAGGACAATACCTCGGCTGAAAATCATTGTACAATATTCACCCTGGCAGAATCAGCCCTGGATGAAAATCTCATTTGGGTAGGAACGGATGATGGCAACCTGCAGGTGGTAACAGACGGAGGTAAGTCGTGGATGAATGTTTCAAAGAACTACGAAGCCGCCGGTATTCCTGCCCAAACATGGGTAAGCAGCATCGAGCCATCCAGGTACAGTAAGAATACCGCTTATGTCACGTTCGATAATCACATGTATGGCGACATGAATACTTATCTTGCAAAAACTACCGATGGTGGCAAAACCTGGAAACGCATTATCAGTGATGAATTTACCGGCTATGCACATAAGATTAAAGAAGATTGCTACAATAAGGATCTTTTATTCCTCGGTACGGAAAGAGGACTTTTTGCATCTGTAGATGGCGGCGAAACCTGGTTCAGGATGAAAAACCACATCCCTGATTATTCCATGGTTCGCGACATACAGATTCAACCCCAGACCAGCGATCTTCTGATTGCCACACATGGCAGGGGTATCATGGTGGTAAATGATATTTCGCCTATGCGAATGATATCAAAAGAGGTTGCGGATAAGGATGTGGTTTTGCTGGATAGCAAAACAATGATGCTTACCACAGGCAAGTATGGCGGCGGGGGTTCTCCGGTTAGTGGTGGCTGGTATGGCGGCAACCCTGACTATATTGAACCCATAGAATACTATCTTAAAGACCGTGCAACAAAGGATGTGAAACTGGAAATTTATGACGACAAAGGCAAACTTGTGCAATCAGTTCCCGGTACCAAGCGCAAGGGCGTGAACAAGGTTTTCTGGAATCAGCGGATGACGCCTCCCAAAACTGCAACAGGAAGTACCAAAATGGATTACGGCGGTTTTATAGCACCCATGGTATTACCAGGCACTTACACGGTAAAGCTAAAGATTGGTGACAGGGAATATACAAACAAATTGATTTTGAAACATGACAAAGGGAATACATTATTCTCAGAAAGCGACCGCGAAGAGCAATACACTGCAGCTTTGGAACTTTACCATATGCATGAACAATTAGCAGCATTGGTAGATAAAATTAATGCGGAACAAAAGCTGATAAAAGAAAACATGGATTCGGTAAAGAAGGGTTCTACAAAGAAATTGCTAAAAGAATATAATGCAAAACTTGAGGAACTCAGAAGCACATTACTGGCTACCAAACACAAATCTATGTTTGCAGATGAAAAGAAGCTCCGTGAAAACCTGACAGAGGTCTACGCTGCTATCTGCGGGCAGGAAAGCCGCCCCACCAACCTGCAGTCAGGGCGTATTGGCGTACTTAATGATGACCTCAAAAAAGGTGAATCAACCTACGAAAAGCTTGCAGCGGAATACAGTGCAAAAGTACAGCAGACCATAAAAGAAGAAAAAGCAAAAGTTGCAAAATCAGTGCCAGCAAATAATAGTAACTAATTTGTCCCGTTCGCCGGCACTTTTTTGCCGAACGGCAATTATACCAGATTGATGAATATCAAAGCCGCTTTTATCATCCTTATTGCTGTGCCCGTAATCATACTCGGACTCAAATTGCAGTATGACCGCAACAATGCCCGCGAAATAAAGAACGTAAGAGATGATTCGTATGATTTTTATACAGCCAACAAATCGAGGCTCCTTGCTTTAGCCAACCCGCTTAAGCAACTGCTCGCAGCCTATCCGGTCAGTCATATAAGTATCTCGCCCAATGATGCCAACGGCCCTGTTTTCTTAATATGCAAGTTCGGAACCGGAGAATCCGGAGACAACCGGATAGAGTGTGCTTTCGCCCTGCCCGATTATAGTATCGATACTCGGTTGAGTGATCTGCGTTGCAAAGGCTGCACAGAATCCGAACGCAAAAAAATCATAGAACTTGTCGCCGACACCACCCTATTCTGCATCTTCGATCTAGCCCGCAAAATCAAGCCCGCCAATACACTTTATGTCGTCTCTGGATGTTACTCTGTTGATACTTATGGCCCATTCAAGCAACCCGACGGCCCCGTTAAGCACGCCAAAATTATTTTAGCTTTCGACCATTCAGTTGTTGTAATCGGCAACGAATACGAGCGAATAGATTCCGGTGTGTACATTGATGAAGAATTGGTTAAGGAATATTAATTGAGGAACACTATACATGTCAAATTGAAAAGATCACTGATTTACTTAGCAACAATTTTAATCCTTACATCCTGTGGCACAGGACTGAGGATCAGCAAATCAGATTTTCAAAGAATAGACAATCATTTTTCAGGCACGTTCTCTGATACTTCTTTCAAATCAAAAGGGAAAAATTACCAGCCACTTACCCTTACTCAAATTTTTGAAGTATTCCACATCAAAGCGAAAACCGTTTCGCTGCAATTTAATGACAGCGGATATTTACAGGTTAGTTTTAATGACAGCGTAATAATCTATCACGGAAAATTTAAAAAAAGAGGCTATTATGAATTTTTTCTTTCCAAAAGAAGAATCGCTATTCCGCCGCTCATACCCTTTATTTATGGCTCAAGAAATATAGACCGTATCAGGATCGGTTTAACCAAAAACAATGCATTGATTGTTTACAATTGGTGGGTAGTTGATGGTAATTTATTTCTGTTTGCAGGTGGCGGCGGAGGCTGGTCAATAGACTATTTCAACCGAACAGGAAATTAGTAACTGCCAACTGTCAACTGCCAACTGCTAATTATTCGGCGCCCCTGCTGCTACCCATTTTTTCACCTGGGCTACCTGGCAATCAGATAACTGAATCCCGGCGCCCGGAGGCATTGCATTGTACCCGGCCTGGTGCGATATATTGCCTATCAGCCTGCCATTTACCGCTGCATTCTTCACGCTGGCATAGTCCATCAGGCTGCCCCCTGCAGCGCTTGCAGAATTATGGCAGCCGACACAATATAAATTCATCATTGGTGCGATTGCTCCGCTATAAGTGAAATTATTGCTATCGCAACCGCTGGTACATGCACCGCTGTCTTTTGCCCCGGCAGCTATCCACCTGTTCAGCAGGTTCAGTTCGGCGGCAGTCAGCGGAGCTGCATTCCTGGGCATTCTATCCTCTCCGGAGCTTGTTGCCACAGACCGCCATATCTTACTGCCTGAGGTATTTCCCGGCACTATGCCTCTTCTCACAATATCCTGGTAATTATCGAGTTTGTACCCCTCTGCGCCGGTTATGGCATCATGGCAGCCACTCTTGGCACAATTATACACAGCGTCTTAAATAATGCAGCATAATTTTCTTAGTTCATCGTTAGGCTTTTTCCAAATTTCCATTTGTTTCTTTATGACACAAAGCAATTCATCCAATGTGCTGAAATATTTGTTGTGGGTGCAAACCCTCCTC